>JADEXW010000344.1 GCA_015206935.1 Pseudanabaenaceae cyanobacterium LEGE 13415
TTATCATCCTTTGTAACGCGCGTTTTTATCATGGATATTTTGTCACTAGGTTGGGTCGCACTTTTATCCGTTTTTACCTTCTCGATCGCGATGGTCGTTTGGGGTCGAAACGGCTTCTAATGCTAGGTTTCATGCCCGTCGCTTAACGGCTTCGGGCACTAAAAATTTCATTCTTTGAGATCACCGTGGAATTCACAGTTTTTAACACTTTGGTTCTTCTTGCGTTTGGTCTTCTTCTTGCTGTGACAGGAGGAGTCGCTTATTTGACTTTGGCTGATTGGCGCGATCGTCGTCGCCGCGATCAAGAAAAGCTAGAAGCCAGAACCGCAAGACCGCTTTCGACTAAATCTACTAAACGCCGCTAATCTATCGAAATTAAAAGACTCCAGGAGATCAAACCCTTGGAGCCTTTTAACATAGAGTCACTCTATTCGATTACTCAACTCGGCTCATGGTAAATCCAGCCGCAAGCTCTTCGCCGTAGCCTTCTTCACCATGTTCGTTCACATCGACACCTTGATATTCTGCATCCGGATCAACTCGCAGTGTTCCAAAGACCGCTTGGAGAACTTTCAAGATTACATAAGTCCCGATCGCTGCAATTACATACGTAATCGCAACCGCCTCAATTTGCGTAATCAACTGGCTCGGATTGCTATATAACAATCCATCTCCACCCGCAGCATTTACGGTCTTCGTGGCAAAAATCCCAGTCAAGATCGCGCCAACGGTTCCGCCCACACCGTGAACCGGGAACGTATCGAGTGAATCATCAAACTGAAGTTTTGCTTTCAAGCTCACAGCAAAGAAGCAGGCTGTTGCGGTAATTGCCCCAATCAAAATCGCTGCAACCGGAGTAACAAACCCTGCCGCTGGCGTAATTCCCACCAGTCCAGCAACCGCACCCGTGGCAATTCCAACCGCAGTCGGCTTACCGCGCAACACCCATTCCAAAATTACCCACATCAAACCCGCTGCTGAAGCAGAAGTCGTCGTTGCCACAAACGCAACCGTCGCCAATGCTCCTGATGCCAAAGCACTTCCACCGTTGAACCCAAACCAACCGAACCACAGCAAGCCTGCGCCTAAAAGAATGTAAGGAACGTTATGCGGTGCAGCGGGTTGATTCGGATAAGTCTTCCGAGCGCCCAACACCCAAGCCGCGACTAACGCAGAGACACCCGAACTGATGTGAACGACTGTACCGCCTGCAAAATCCAACGCACCTAAACCGCCATACAGTCCCAAGAATCCACCTTTCGCCCAAACCATGTGAGCAAAAATCGGATAGAGAATGCTCGACCACAGCACGATAAACCAGAAGTAAGCTTTGAAGCTCATCCGTTCCACGATCGCACCTGAAATCAATGCAGGTGTAATAATCGCGAACATTGCCTGATAAATCATGAACAACTGATGCGGAATCGTGGCAGCGTAAGAAACCACTGCATCGGGCTGGCTGCCTTTTAGATAATCCGTTGTTTCTAGTCCAACCCCATTGAGGAAGAGCCACTGCAACCCACCGATAAACGGAGTTCCCGGAGCAAACGAAAGGCTATATCCCCAGAGAATCCACGATACGCCGACAATACCCATGAGGATGAAGCTCATCATCATCGTATTGAGGACGTTTCTCGATCGAACAAACCCACCATAAAAGAACGCCAAACCTGGAGTCATCAACAACACCAGAGCCGCTGATACAAGCATCCATGCTGTATCGCCTTGGATTGTTGCTTGATCCGCTGCCGCTTTCGCTGATTCAGCCGTCGCCGGGTCAGCCAGAGCGCTACCCATTACCGGAACACTTAAAAGCGCCAACGTCGTGAGCGCTATCCACATCGTTTTCTTAAACACTGACTTTTGACCTTTGCCAAGCATAGAGGTGACAAATCCAGACCCCAATTCAATTGGGTAATCTGATGAACGCTATCGAATTGCACCAATTTTGCTCCTTGCATTTTGTAGTAAAGAACACAAATTTGCTTGAGCGATTCGCTTAACACACATTTTGATACCAGTGAAATATCGACATCATCGCTAAGACAGATGTTTGTTAAAAGAATCTGTGAGTTATCTCTTTCTCAGAGCCTTCGTAACATTCCGAAAAAAAGAGCATTCCTAGCAATTTAGGAATGCTCTTCGCAAAAATGAAAATCGATGTGTTTAGAAAGACCGGATTCGATTACTGGTACTTAGTTGCTTCAGAAGCACTGCTGGGATAGCTGCTAGCCGTACCAAATGAGCTTTCTTTTGCAAATCCGGCATAAGCTTCCATGCCATGTTCTCCGATATCCAAACCTTCGATTTCTTCTTCAGCGGTGACACGGATACCCAATGTAGACTTCAGGATGATCCAGAAGATGCTGGACACAAGAACTGTGAAACCGCCAACAGTGATCGTTCCGACGAACTGAATCCAAAGCTGATTCAATCCGCCACCGAAGAACAAACCTGCTAGAGGGCCTGTTGAATACAGCGCACCGGGTTCAGTACTCGGACCGACTGCAAACAGACCCAGTGCCAAAGTTCCCCAAACCCCATTCACCAAGTGAACCGCGATCGCACCAACCGGATCATCGATGTTCAACTTGTCGAAGAATCCAACCGCAAACACAACCAAGATTCCACCGATCGCACCAATGATTGCAGCAGACGGAACCGTGATGAACGCGCAACCTGCGGTGACTGCGACTAATCCAGCTAACAGACCGTTAATGGTCATTGACAAATCGGGCTTACCAAGAAGTGCCCAAGCCACGATCGTTGCCGCGATCGCACCAAATGCGCCGCCCGTGTTCGTGGTCAATGCAATGTGAGAAATCAACGAACCGTTACTCACACTCATGGTTGAACCAGGGTTAAATCCGAACCAACCCAACCACAGAATCAAAGCACCCAACGTTGCGATGCTCATGTTGTGAGGCGGGATTGCATTTGCCGACTTATCAGAGTTGTACTTACCAATTCTCGGACCGAGGAATGCTGCACCCATTAGGGCTGCCCAACCTCCAACCGCATGAACTACGGTTGAACCTGCAAAGTCAAAGAAGCCAAACTTGTACAACCAGCCGCCACCCCAGATCCAGTGACCTGTGATCGGGTAAGCAATACCAACTAGGAGCAAGCTGAAAATCAAGAAGTCGATAAACTTGATTCGTTCAGCCACTGCACCCGATACGATCGTTGCAGCAGTTCCAGCAAAGACGAGTTGGAAGAAGAACTTCGCTGCGAGCGGAACGCCTGCCCAATTCAACGCCGAGAATATTCCCTTGTAATCGGTCAGAGTTGCAGGGCTGTTGTCAGCTCCGGTTAGGAAGAAACCACCACTGGTTCCGAGCCAACCGTTCCCATCGCTGAACATGAGACCAAAGCCGATCGACCAAAATGCGATCGTTGAGAGCGCGAAGACGATTAGGTTTTTCGCTAGGACGTTCACCGCGTTTTTCTGGCGGCACATCCCGGTTTCCAACATACAGAAACCCGCGTTCATGAAGAACACTAGGAAACCTGCGATCATCACCCACATCGTGTCCAGACCAATTTTGAGTTCTGCATTTGCCGCAGCAACACTCTCAACGGTGGGAGGGGTTTGGGCAACAGCCGCGTAGCTCCACAGACCTACGATCGCGACTGTTAGCGGAATTGACATTTGCCAACTTGGGGTTAACTGGCTCACCGCGCGAACCAGAGCTTCCCAAGATTTCAGCAGTGCAGGTTTTTTCCTGCGGACTTGCGCTTTATGCTTCAACGATGCTTTTAACACCATGACAGAGAGTTTCCTAGATAAGTGAGACAAAACCGAAAGCGGCGGAGCTAAATAAGGTGTGATGCAACGAACACATCTTGTTCAGCAGCAGAACCCTTAAAGTTGGAGATGTAAATTCCCGAATCCCAGAACTTTTCATCCTCAGCATGTGTAGGCTGGAAATGAAGAAGTTAGTATTTCGATGTCCGTTCACAACCTGCTTAAGTAGGGACTTAAGTGAAGTTGAATGTGCGATTGTATCAACCTGCAACGAACGTTTCTATCTAAAGAAATACATCCTTTAGATATTGTTAAATTTCGTTGATTCGGCATGTTGGTTCTGTATACCAAATCACAAAATATCGTTCAACCTATAAAAATCCTTCTCTAGCTGCTCCAGCAAAGATAAGTTGGTTTTCATCTTAAGAAATAAAGCTCTGAACGCGATTTGTTTGCGATCGCGTTCAATTCGATGTATAGTACTTCTGTATTAAACTTCGTCTCCTTGAGTTTCTCGCCTTGCTCCTCATGCCGGAGTTGAGGCGATTTTTTTGTTTCCAATTCGCGACCTGCGCTAAAGTGAAATCATGAGTGACAAGAAGACTGAAGGCATCAAAATTGTTAGCGATAACCGTCAGGCTCGGTTTCAGTATGAGATTCTGGAAACCTACGAGACGGGGATCGAACTTGTGGGAACCGAAGTGAAGTCGATCCGAGAGGGTCGAGTGAACTTGCGAGACGGATTCGCATTGGTTCGGAATAACGAAGTTTTTCTACACAATGTGCATATTTCACCGCACAAAACTGCCAGCCTTGTGTTTAATCATGAGCCGACTCGGACTCGTAAATTATTGCTGAGAAAGGATGAAATTCGGAAACTGGTTGGCAAAGTTGAGCAGCAAGGTTTAACGCTAGTTCCGCTGAAGATGTATATGAAACGCGGCTGGGTCAAAGTTGATCTGGCACTGGTTCGCGGTAAGAAACTGTACGACAAACGCGAAGATTCCAAACGTCGGGATGACCAGCGGGATATGCAACGAGCAATGAAAAATAGATAAACTCGATCGATACTTTTCTGACCACAGAAAAATTGAATCGGGAATAATATCGGTAACTGCCGTTCTGTGTGTTTATGCTACCGTCACCTGAGTCCCCGTCTTCGATCGATGAATCCGTCTCGACTTGGTTGGAACGAGGCGACGAACTGTTTCAACTCCAACGCTACCGAGAAGCGATCGCGGCTTATGATAAGGCGATCGGTTTTCAGTCGAATTATACGGCATGGTTTAAGCGCGGGATTGCGTGTGAAAATTTGCAGCGATTTGAAGATGCGATCGAGTGTTACAACAAAGTCGTTGAACTTCAGCCCGAAGATTATTTGGCATGGTTCAAGCGGGGAGCAGTTTTAGAGACTTTGAATCAACCGAAAGAAGCGTTAATTTGCTATCAGCAAGTTATCGAACTTCAGCCCCAGAATTATTGGGCATGGCATGATACTGGGAAAGCGTTGGAGACGTTGAAACGATACGAAGAAGCGGTAGAAGCATACGATCGAGCCGTTCAATTAAAGCCAAATTTTCAATTAGCAGTAGAAAGTCGGCGGCGAATTTTGTCACAGATTCAGCAAGTCGATTCGCTTTATGATTTGCCGCCGGGTGATTTAGAAGACTGTGGAGAAACGGTTTCCGAGGATGCAGATGAAGCGTCAACCTGGTTAATGCGCGGAATGGCGTTTGAAGGTCAGTCGCAATTTGAGGCAGCGATGAATGCTTACGATCGTGCATTGGACTTGCAGCCAAATGATCATTTAGCCTGGTTCAAACGGGCGACAGTTTTACAGAGTTTGCAGCGATTTGAAGATGCGATCGCGGCTTATGACAAGATGATCGAACTTCAGCCTGAGAATTATTGGGCTTGGAACGATCGTGGTAAAGCGCTCGAAGCAACTGAACAATATGAAGAGGCGTTACTCTCGTATATTCGTGCGATTCAGATTCGAGCCGATTGGAAAGCTGCGATCAAGGGAAGACAGCGAGTTTTAGCAAAATTAAATTCTGGGGCGCAACCTCAAAAACAATCTACTCCAGCTGAGAACTACGGGGCTTGGTTCCAGAAAGGTCAGGTTTTAGAAAAACTGCAACATCATGCAGAAGCAGCGATCGCGGCAAATCAATCCGTTAAATTGAATCCTTCTGATCCTGAAGTGCTGCGCTGGCGTGGAAATACAATGTACACCTTGGCAC
>JADEXW010000345.1 GCA_015206935.1 Pseudanabaenaceae cyanobacterium LEGE 13415
GGCGTATTCACACACGCACCCGAAATAATAATTTGTCCCTTCGTCAAAGCGGGTAATTCCTTCAGTAAATCCCGTCCCGCCGCTTCAACGCCATATTTCAGGCTCTCCTGATCCACCGGATTCACGATTCGCATCAAAAACTGACTCATACACTGAGAAAGCACATCCGCATCCAACTTTCCAGGACGTTGCGTAATCAATCCCACACCCAAACCAAATTTTCGTCCTTCACTCAAAATCGTCCGTAATACCGATTTGCACCGTGAAGGCTCATGTGCGGGTGCGAAACGGTGCGCTTCTTCAATCAGGATAAACACGGGGTAGGGCAAGTAATTCTCATCTTGAGGTGCGATCAATTCCTTTTGGGTACTCATTCGAGCGTGATTCACCTGTCTCAAAACTGCTGCACAGATCACCTGCTGTTCTTCCTGACTAATCTCGTTCATCTGAAGCACTGTGACTTGTCCAGGCTGAAATAGTTCTTTTGGACTAACCGTATGTTCCAGATTATGGAAATAGTGCGATCGCTCAATTTTCTCTAATTTCCATTCCAAGGCTGGAGCCGACGATCCCGATCGTTCATTCCCATCATCATCGACTTGGACATCTGCTTCCCGCACTGCCGCAATCAAATCCTGAATTCCCCAACGGTAATCGCCTTTTCGGTGGCTTTGAAGAATTCGGAACGCTTTACTCAACATTGCCTGTTGTCGATCGCTCATTTCCGGCAACAACGCCAAAATATCGTAATAATCCAGCGAAGACACGCGAATCCGTACTTCGTCTGGAGTCACAACTTTCACTTTGGGCGAATACCCATCTGGAGCCGCAAATGCTGGATGTCCCCGCATTTCAGCCAAAGTTCCATACTCTCCATGTGGATCAAAAATTAGAACTGCTGCACGATTATGCGGCAACAGTAATTCCTCGATCAAAACGCCTGCTGTGTAGGACTTTCCTGATCCGGTTCCTGCCAGAATCGCCATATGTGTACTCACCAGTTCCTTCACATCCAGCGCGATCGGAACTGCCCCCATTTCTCGCAACAACAGCGATCCGATATGTGCTGAACCGATTTCTTGCGGTTGACGACGATTCAGGATGCTTTGAAGCATGTCATCGCCTGCCAAAATCACCTTTGAGCCAGGATCAGGACTTTTTCTCGGATTCATAAATCCTAGCGATGGATCGAAATAACCGATCACATCGACACTCACTTCATAAATCTCTGGATTGTCGTAAGTAAAACCTACCAGAGCCGCGATCGCTTCGGGGCTAATCTCCGTATCCGCGAAAATACGATCGGGTAGGTGATCGATCAATCGTCGATCGGAGATCTTACCAAGAATTTTACGGAGAGTGCCTGCCTCCCGCACCTCGTAATAGACATATTCACCAATGCGGACATACCGATTATCAGACGTAATGAAAACGTATTGATTGCCGTTGTCACCGGGTCCTTTCACCGTACCCACAACGCTCGTCGGGTTTGAAGCAGGCTTTAGGCTCATAATGGGGAAGAAATCCAGCAGGAATTTCGTTCAAGTGTACTATTAAAACCGTCAGAATCAAGCGATTTAACTGAATTTATCGAACGCTTACTTTACGACAACTTCATTTATCTGATCATAAAAATTTGAGAAATTGATGATTCTGGGTGAAGGATCGAGGGAATTTACGGATACCTTGAGCGCGTACAGATTGTAATCTGAAAACAATGGTGTAATTCGTTGCAGCAAATGAGATGCAGTATTGGTAAAACCTTACCGATCCTCTTTTCGATACAGCGCTACGCGGCTCCCCTTGCTGAGTGATTAGCTTTGTGACGGGAACTCCCCTGAAGTAACGCAAGCAGGCATATCACAGGATGCAAGCAAAAGTTTCGCGATCGACAAGAACAGTAGAGTCGCAGGAAGGTGTAGGGCGGGTCATGGATGTTGTCAACACTACAAGAGAAGAAGTGATTCGCCTAGAGTCGGATCGGCTTGCCTCACTGTCTACTCATTCGCTTGATCCCGTGTCGCATCCCAATGTTTTTTCCTCGCCACTCGCCCCGATCGAGACCACGATCGGACGCAAGATCACTCAAGCACTCAATCGAGCGACTCGCCCGGATGCGGTTCTTTCCGAGGTGGCAATGCTGCTCGGAGAAGCTTACGGAGTTCAGGCTTGTATTATTTCAATTCCGTCTGATCAGTCGGGTCGATCGCTCACCGCTTGGTTTGCGAAACCTCACTTGAACGGAAGTCAGCAATCAGAAATTCTATCAAGTTATGCGACGATCGAGACGGAAACGCTCGCACACTCAAAGTTATTCATTTCTGATCTCACTCTCAGCGAGATTAGTTACGTTTCTAAAGCGCTTCCGATTCGAGCCGTACTAAGTTTATCAACCCAATTTCAAGGGAAAACGAACGGCGTTGTGAGTTTGATGTGTTGTCAACCGCATCGCTGGACAGATTTAGAAATTGATGCGCTGATCAATATCGCGGATCAGGTTGCGATCGCGATTTCCCAAATTTCGCTCCAGCAGAAAGTCGCCAAGCAGTCTCAGTATCAAGCTTTGCTGCGTGAAGTCACAATGGCGATTCAGAACTCTCTGGATGTGCCACAAGTTCAGATGATGGCGCTTGAGGGCTTGGCTCGATCGCTGGAAATTGATCAAGCGTTTGTCTTGAGAGCGAAGTTTTTCGACCCCCGCCAAAGTATTCGATCAAATGACGATCGCATTCCAAGGGTTCGGATAATGATCGATAGCGAGTGGCGAGGGCATCCAATTGATCCAGAGCCAGAATCGCTGCTCAGTCGATCGTTTTGGGTGGAAGATTGCGGGGTTTGCCAAGTGGCAGTTCGTAGCACTGCAAAATCGTTTATATTCGACGATTTGACAGAGCTTCCCAAAGAAACGGTTATTGCTCCGATTTTTGATGCAGAAAACATGCCTGCTCTCATGCTTGTTCCGCTAGAGAGTAAGAATCGGTTGCTTGGATTTATTGTGGTTCAACAAAGTCGCTCGCGTCAGTGGCAATCTGATGAAATTGAACTGGTCGAATTATTAAGCGCTCAAATCAGTGCAGCAATTATTCAAACAGAAACTCTGCGTCAAGTTGAATCACTGGTTGAAGAACGAACCGCACAACTGCAACAAAGTTTAGAACTACAAGCGAAGCTGTACGAAATTACCCGCAAACAGATCGAGAAATTGCGGGAAATGAATCAGCGCATGGATGAGTTTCTCAGTACGCTGAGTCACGAACTTCGGACACCGCTTACCAGTATGATGCTCGCGATCCGAATGTTGAGACAAGCCAATCTCACTCCCGATCGTCGTCAGCAGTATTTGAACATTCTCGAACAGCAATGCGCTCAGGAAACCAGTTTAATCAATGATTTGTTAGCGCTTCAGGAATTAGAAACAAAACAGGTCGCCTTCCAACTTCAGCGAGTTGATTTAAAGCAATCGATCGAGGATGCGTCACAATCTTTCGGTCAGCGTTGGGCATCGAAAGGACTCACGCTCGACGTGAAATTACCAGTACGATCGCCTGTGTTTAATACCGATCGTGATAGTTTCAATCGAATTTTGCTGGAACTTCTGACGAATGCAGGCAAATACGCCGAGCCAAATAGCATCGTTCAGCTTCAGGTGATGGTACAACCTGGACAACAAATTAAGCTGGCATTGTCAAATATTGGATCGGCGATCGCAGAAGAAGAACTGCCGCACATTTTCGAGAAATTCCGGCGCTGTCAGGGTATGACTCAGAACGCAGTTCCGGGAACGGGGTTAGGATTGGCGCTGGTGAAGAGTTTAGTCCAGCACTTGAACGGTACGATCGAAGCGACGAGTGTGGCAACTTCAGATTCTCAGTCCTACGAAACTTGTTTCACGGTGACATTACCGCAGAATTTAGAGATTGCAGGAGCGTAGCCTTTAATTCCTGACAGAATCGGGCGGAGGCGGATAAAGGGTCAGCACCTTCCATAAAGTGTGCTGAACTGCTCTTCAATTAAGGGAACGGAGTGGGTATAATATCTGAAGTTATGTTACAAGCTGCTGTCCCCCCAACTCGATCCCTACGCTGGCAACGGCAAATTTCTTCTCCACTGGCGCGACAAGTGGACATTTCCGTGTCGGCTGCAAAATTAACTTTTTATCTCTGGTGGGATCGTCAAGTTTCTGGGAAGTCAGCCCATCACCGTAATCGCCGCGCTCAATGGTTAGTTGGAACGCTGCTTGATTTGGGGCCCACTTTTATCAAAATTGGACAATCCCTTTCGACACGGGCGGATTTGTTGCCGCTGGAATACGTCAAAGCGTTGGGACAGCTTCAAGATCGCGTTCCTGAATTTGACTCCAATCAAGCCGTTGCGATTATCGAATCCGAACTGGGCTATCCGCTCCACATGCTTTATCAGGACTTCGATCGTACTCCGATCGCGGCTGCGAGTTTAGGACAAGTTCACCGGGCAAGACTCCACACAGGCGAAGAAGTGGTCGTTAAAGTTCAGCGTCCGGGACTCGATCAATTATTTGCAATGGATTTTCAGATCATCGGACGACTTGTTCGCTGGATCGATCGCATTGTGCCTGTAGCGCGACATTACAACCTTGAAGAGATTCACGGGGAATTTTCAGAAATTCTCGGTCGCGAAATTGATTACGTTCAGGAAGCCATGAACGCCGATCGATTCCGCCACAATTTCGCAGATCACGATCGCATTGTCGTTCCCAAGATTTACCCCAAGTACACGACTCGGCGCGTGTTAACGATGGAATATGTACCGGGAATTAAAGTCAACGATCGACAAGGATTATTAGCGATCGGCATTGACCCACGTGAAATCAATCACTTGGGAATTTGCGCTTATCTCAAACAATTGCTGCAAGACGGATTCTTTCAAGCTGATCCGCATCCCGGCAATATGGCAGTCAGTCACGACGGCAAACTAATTTTCTATGATTTCGGCATGATGGCAGAAGTGCAGCCGATCAATCGAAATCAGATGGTGCAAACTTTTTTCGCCGTTTTGAAAAAAGATACCGATCAAGTTGTTAGTACTTTGGTCGATATGGGTTTAGTCGAGCCAATGGCAGACATGACCCCAGTGAAGCGGATTGTGAATGTCTTAGTCGATCGATTTGCGGATAAGCCTGTCGAGTTACAAGCCTTTAAGAGTTTACGCAACGAACTCTATTCGGTGTTTGAACAACAGCCGTTTCGCTTGCCTGCAAAGATGACATTCATTATCAAGGCATTAACCACATTAGACGGGGTAGCGCGTGATCTTGATCCGCAGTACAACTTACTGTCAGCCGCGAAACCTTTTGTTAAGAGTCTAGCCACGATTCCAGCGCGTCAGGGTGGCGGAGTTGGCGAACTAGCGCGTCAGGCAAAAGATTATTTGGCATATCGATTAAACAAGCCGAATCCGACCCAGAACGCGATCGAGCGTTTAGAAACCCGTCTCGAACAAGGCGAAATCCAAATTCAGGTCAACTCGATCGCTCATAATCGCGCTCTCAAAACTCTGAATCTTTCAGTCAGAGCCTTACTGTATGCTTGCATCTCAGGATTTTCAGCATTGACCGGAGCGATTTTACTCGTGGGTCAGATTAGCGGCGGCGCGATGTTTGCGTTTGTCATTGCAGCAGTAGCAGGATTGTTTTTAATTCGATCGCTGATTCGATTGATGTGGCGCGATCGCGTCGATCGAATGCTCGATTAGACTCATTACGGTCATGATGTCTCTTGCGTGAATCCGAAATGCCCACCGAATAGAATTCGGAACTATACAAACAAAGTCTACCTTCGTACACTCGCAGCCATTTTCTGGCAGTCCGCCCCAAGCGGACTTCTTTTGTATAGCCGCGAATTCCATTCGCTATGGCATTCACGCAGGAAGTCTATTTTTTAAATTGGTACAAGATGCTTGTTTTAAGGTTGTCGGTCAGGAGATCGCAGACAATAGGAACAACATAGCTT
>JADEXW010000047.1 GCA_015206935.1 Pseudanabaenaceae cyanobacterium LEGE 13415
CAATAAACACCCGCACCAATCCCGATTGTCGGAATGGTTAACCGTTCTGTAATCGTTTGTGCCAAATCGCTTGGAATATGCTCCAGCACGATCGAGAACGCTCCCGCCTGTTCGAGCGCGATCGCTTCGGATAAGATCTTTTCTCCCGCTTCTGTCGATCGACCTTGTTGGCGAAATCCCGTCTGCCTAACGGATTGCGGTGTTAATCCCACATGACCCATTACCGGAATTCCCGCTTGCACCAGTCGCAAAACCGTTTCCGACATCGCAGGATAGCCGCCTTCTAATTTCACCGCCCCTGCACCCGTTTCTTTCAAAATTCGTCCTGCCGAGTGCATCGCCTGTTGAACACCTTCTTGATAGGTCAAAAACGGCAAATCCACGATCAAAAGCGCTTCTTTGACTCCGCGCCGAACGGCTTTTGCATGATGAATCACTTCATCAAGCGTTAGGGGCAGCGTCGTATCGTGTCCGAGTGCCACCATCGCCATCGAATCCCCGACCAGAATCGCATCAATTCCAGCCCGATCGAGAATCGACGCGATCGCATAATCCCAAGCCGTCAGAACGGCAATCGATCGCTGTTGTTGTTTCCACTGAATCAGTTGTTGCGGCGTGACGGGCATCGGACACCAAAGAATTTGAGAGGGTGAATCCATTCTACGGCTTCCTACTCAACCCTGCGGCTGAACATCAAATGCGATCGCGTTTCGTAACTGGTCATGCTCACCCAAGCAAGCCCCTCAGTGGTTCCAACCCATAATTTATTCCCCGTATCTGGCGCGAGTGACAAGACATGATTCGAGGGCAAATTCGGAACTTGACCAACGATCGCACCATTGTAGGGATTCACTCGCAGCAATCCTGTATTCGTTCCGACCCAAATACTGCCCACTGCATCGAAACCTGTGGAAACAATCTCCCGACCTCTGAGAGAAGTGACCGATCGTAAACGGCGGCGATTCAGCGGATCGATTTTGATCAATCCATTCGTTGTGCCTGCCCAAAGTGAACCATGTCGATCGAGCGACAACGATTGAACGGCTCCTTCTAATGTCGATGTATGAAGCACTCTAGCGCTGGCGGTATCAACTTGTGCAACTCCTTCGAGCGTTCCCACCCAAAGTTGACCCTCCGGATCTAAACTGAGCGCATTCGCACTCACACCGGGTAAATTCTTCACTGTCGTCATTCGTAAGCCTTGATCAGGACTGACGAGCGCTAAACCTGAATCGGTTCCGACCCAGAGAAAACCGCGTCGATCGACTAACAAAGATAAGACGCGATTCGACGGTAAAAATAAATTCTGAGCTGTCACCGTATTCGTTTTCGGATCAATTCGCCAAAGTCCTTCACTCGTTCCAACCCAAAGGCGACCCACACGATCTTGAGCTAGAGCAGAAATGGGCAGATTCGGCATTTGTGCCCGTGATATCAGGGTTCCGGTATTCGGATCGATTCTGACCAAGCCTTGAGGTGAGGCAACCCAGAGATTGCCTTGGAAGTCGCGTTGAAGAGCGGCGACTCGGTAATCGGGTTGAACCTCTTGCGGTAATGGGGGAGCCACTGGAGGAGGAGCCGTGGGCGTAAAAGTAGGAGACGCAATCGTTCTTGGTGCGACAATCACAAAACTCAGTAATACGGAAGCAAACCCGAAACGACGACACACGGAAGACATAGCCAATCTCAGTAGAAACTGGTTTATTGTGCCTAAAAAGTCCGCGATCGCAACGGGGAGAAACGCGGAATTGCCCCGTAGATTCCTCGCTCGATCGACAAAAATTGCTAGAGTGAGAAATGCTCAATCCGATCTGCACCGACTTGGAACTGAGCCAACCGTAGAAACTCAAATTTCTCAATGCAAACTGATCCGATCGTGCAATGCCCTAATCATTTTTGTCAGGCGCTCAATCCTGAAAGCCAAACGGTTTGTCATCACTGCCAGACCAGGATTCCGAAACGTTATCTTTGGACAGTCGGAGCCACTGAGCCAGCAGGAACGCTAATTGACGATCGCTTTTTGCTCAAGTCGGATCGCATTGCACTGGATACAAAACCCGGACTTCCGCCCGTTGCGATCGAGATTCCGCCGCCGCTTGAACCGTATTTGCACTTGATGGGAGAACGTCCCACGATTCCGCAACCGTATGCCGTGGCGGATGGGATTCTGTTTCTAGAGTCGGCTCCGATTTATCCGAGTGGGGCGCGATCGGAACGCGGAGAAGATTTGACGGGACAATTGATGCCGCGATTGGTGCAGGTGTGGAATTCGAGCAGTGGATTTCGTCAGCTTCATTATTTGCGACAACTGGCACAGCTTTGGCGATCGCTGAATCTCGAAAAAGCTGCCTCAACGCTACTCGATCCGGATCTGGTTTTTGCTGATGGCGATACGGTGAGAATTTTAGAACTGAAGTTTGAACCCGCCACGATCGTTGATTTAGGGAAATATTGGTCAACTTGGCAAGTTCAACCTGCGATCGCGGATTTTTTCAATCAGCTCTGCCAGAATTTGATGCAGGGAACGAGCGTTGATGATTTGATTCAAGTCTTAGATTCTGCGATCGCGTCTCAAGCCGCTCAACAATCTCGAAAAATTCAAATCGCGACTCTTACCGATCAGGGCCCCAGTCGTCAAAGTAATGAAGATGCGTGTTATCCCCCCAGTGGGACGAGCGGGAATCAATCTTTGGTGATTGTCTGCGATGGAATTGGAGGGCACGAAGGCGGAGAAGTTGCCTCGAATTTGGCAATTCAGACGATCGTTCAAGAACTGCAATCGATCGATCCCAACTATCTAGAACCAGGACTAGAAGAAGCGGTTTGTGCGGCGAATGATGCGATCGCACAAAAGAACGATGCCGAACGCCGACAAGAACGCCAACGAATGGGGACGACCATCGTGATGGGGATGGTTCGAGACCACGAATTTTATCTCACGCATGTCGGGGACAGTCGGGCGTATCGCATTACTCGTCAAGGCTGTTACCAAGTCACACTCGATGATGATGTCGCTTCACGAGAGGCACGATTGGGCTACACCTTTTATCGAGAAGCCTTAGAGCATCCGTCATCCGGATCACTCGTACAAGCTTTGGGCATGGGAAGTTCGAGCTATCTTCGCCCAACTGTACAGCGATTCATTCTCGATCAAGATTGCGTCTATTTGCTGTGTTCGGATGGATTGAGTGACAACGATCGTGTTGAAGAATACTGGCAGAGCGAGATCGTGCCGATTCTGGATGAAAAGACGAATCTGGCAACCGTGACACGAAGATTAGTCGAAATCGCCAACACGCAGAACGGTCACGATAACGTCACGATCGGGCTAATTCACTGCCAAACTCAGGAAACCGGAAAAGCAACCGCTGTTCGATCGAGCATTGCCAAACCCGTTCGCACTCAAGTAATGGTTCCTGCAACTTCTCCACCTGGTGTGAGAACGGAAATTCAACCGCGCAAAACACCTTGGCTCAAAATCGGATTGTCACTCTTAGCCATGTTTGGAATTGCAGGGGTGGTCGTGGCTCTCTTTGCACCTGAATTAGTGAACCGATTGGGAAGGCAACCCACAGTCGAAGCTTCTCCGACCGTTCCCCCGATTCCCGCTGCCTCCCCTGAAGCGCTCAATGTTCGGATGGTGATTCGGATCGATCGAGAAAACGTTCAAGGATTCAATAGCCCTGATGCCTCCAGTCGTGCTGTCGCGATCGCACCCGGAACTGTTTTACAAGTGGAAAGCCAACGTCGATCGACCTCTGATGCGGCTCCTTGGATACAGTTCAAGGTGTGTAGCGCGAATGCAAAATTGCCCGATGGAGTCAGAGCAGGAAATATTGTCTGGCAACAACAAGACGCGATCGCGCCCTATACACGAATTGAGCTTTCTCCTGAACAGCTTGGAGCGTGCGCCCCATCTAAAGCGACCGTCACACCCTCGCAATAGATTAAGATAAAAATTCCGGAGTTACCCCCCTGCTGATTCATGTCACCGTCTGAATTACCCTGTTTAAGTCTCGCGATCGAGCGATTACGCGCCTCTCAAGCTCAACATTTTGCGATTCATGTGATCGAAGCGCCGTATCGCGGAGGATATTTGCTGCGAGATTGTTTATGGACGGATGAATTAACGCATCATTGGCGATCGTGGCAGGAAATGTTTTGTTCACGCGGGGTTCCGGATGTGCCGCACGTTTCGCAGGTGATCGCTCCACCCGTTGAAGCGCTTGATCCCCCGATCGGGCAACCGCTCCCCCGCAGTACTCGATTGATGCAGAATTTGGGGATCAATCTCTGGCAATGGCTGTTTGATGGGGTGATTCAGGGCAGTTTGAATCGCAGTCAGGGCATTGCTCAGGGACAAAATAAGGCGTTACGGTTGCGGTTAGATGTGCGCGATCCGGAGCTAATCTCGCTGCCTTGGGAAATCATGCAGAGTGATGCTGGAAAGCAAGCGGTTTCTCTGAGTCAAAAGCTTCTATTCAGTCGCACAACCAGTGATGTGGATAGTTTGGCAGGACTACGATCGGAAACTAGCCTCAATGTGTTGTTGGTTCTCGGACAAGACGCGGCTCCGGATTTGCCGAGTGGATTTGATAATCACAAGCGCGATGAATTGAAGCGATTGAAACTGGAGCAAGAAGCGATCGCGTTATCGAGAATTTTACGAGAGCGGCAAGGAACAAATCGGCTGGCGGCTCCCTGTTTCGTGGATACGCTGTTGCAGCCAACTTCTGGGGAATTAATTGCCCGACTAGAAAGCGGTCATTATAATGTCTTGTTCTATGCAGGTCACGGGGTGCCCGCTCCCGATGGTGGTTTGCTATTTTTGCGTCCTAATCAACCGATGAATGGGACAGAGCTTGCCCAGGTTTTAACTCGTTGCCGCGTGAAATTGGCAGTGTTTAACGCTTGTTGGGGGGCACAACCGGAGGAGCAAGATGGTAAATCAATTCCTCGAAGCAGTTTAGCGGAAGTGCTGCTGCATCATGGAGTCCCGGCAGTATTGGCAATGCGCGATTCGATTACTGATGAAGAAGCCCTGAGTTTTATTGCCACATTCGCGCAGGCATTGACCGATCGAATGCCGATCGATCAAGCGGTCGCGGTCGCTCGTCAGCATTTACTGACCTTGTTTCGATTCAATCATCAGGCTTGGACGCTTCCAGTTTTATATATGCACCCGGAATTTAACGGGGAATTGATTAAGCCGATCGAAGAAGGGATGACCCAAATTCCGCATACTCCGAGCCAGTTGGGACTACAGAATCCGGTGGCATCGGTGCGATCGCTAGAAAATTCCAAAGTTTGGACAATTCGCGGCGGTTTGATGCGAGTCGGCATGAGTGCAGAAAATGATTTAGTGTTGGCAAATGAACCGGGAGTGTCGCGGAAACATGCGGAAATCTTTTATCGGAGTGCGGATACCATGCAGCCGATGTATTTTCTCCGGGATTTCTCGCGGTATGGAACTTGGGTCTCGACTGTGAACGGTTGGCAGAAAGTTCACAACTATGAAGTGCCACTTTACTCAGGGGCACAAATCAAGTTTGGCGGCTCACAGAACTCGGTTTTAGAGTTTTTAGTCTCGCCAGCGGATGGGCGCAATTAAGGATCTGTCCTAGGAAATACGGATCTCGATCGTAAAGATTTGGAAATTCTAGGCGATTTAGCGTAAATTGATAGGTCAGTTACGGAACTGGTAACAATCGGGTTGAAGCTATATCCATCAAACACACCAACCCTAGTTCAATTACAGATGCGGATTTTTGTCATGGCACACGAAGCAAGTTCTTCTAACTCTCTTGAAATGCAGCAAGCACTCCTGAATGCGTTGCTTGACTCGGAAGCGGTGACGGTGCAGCCTGACAACGCTGACACTGTAAAGGTCGAGGTTGCAGAGATTCCCGATAGCGCGATCGCTTATCCTTGGAATCCAGCCGATCCCGAATGTGACTCGTTCTTCAATGCGTTAGACCAGAAGTTCTCGATCGATTCCCTTTCTGATGCCGAAATTTCGGATCGTGCAGATACCTTTTTTGCTCATCTCGATTCCCTGTTCGCGGCTCCGACGCTCGAAACGTCTTTGGCACAAAAGTTTGCGACCGTTCCCCAGTCGATTTTGAATGCGATCGCGCGTCAGGCTCAGAAGTTGGCGGATTCTTCGGCAAATCTGGCAGATCAACTGGTGCTGTGTGTACAGGAAGCATTACCGCAGTGGGCAGAAGAAGATTTACAGGTGTTAGCGCGTCCGTTGGCGTATTCAATGCGGGGCGAGGAACCAGCGGTGAAGTCTACCGATTGGTCAAGATTGTCGGAAACCGAACAGGCGAAATTAACCTTAGCGATCGCGCGGTATGCGTTGAACGAGGTTCAGGATTAATCGAAATTCAGCGATTTAGAAAACTCCGGGTTTGGAAAGATCCGGAGTTTTTGATCTTTAAAGAACTGGCATCATGATTTGCTTTGAGTTGGGAAATCTTCTAAAGCATTACTTATTTGAGTTAGGACACCTCTAAGCAGCCCCCAGCCCCCAATTCCTACCGTGTACACATACATAAGTCTTTTGCGCTTCGTTTGAATCGGCTAATGCCCCCTAAATCCCCCAAATTTGGGGGACTTTAGACCTCCTGCATGAATTCTGAGCGGAGTGCGATCGCCCTGAAAGAAGGGATAAACCCATGTTCAGGAAGACGCTCATGTTTACTCGCATTCAACACTTACCGCCGAAGTCGTTCAAACGCAAGTGCGGAGTCAAGCGCGAAACCTTTGACAAAATGGTGGACATCCTGAGACCGAAGCTGACGCGCAAAGGCAAGCGGGGCGGGCAGGGCAAATTTGGAGTCGAAGACCAATTGCTGATTGCAATGGAATATTGGCGAGAATATCGCACTCAGTTCCACATCGGGCAGAGTTGGGGGATTCATGAGACGACGGTAGGACGAATGGTTCGCAAGATCGAAGACATCTTGATGCAGTCAGGAGAGTTCCGCTTACCGGGTAAAAAAGCGTTGCACTCGCCGGAAACCCAGTGGAACATTCTGCTGATTGATGTCAGCGAGAGTCCGATTGAACGTCCAAAAAAACCAGCGACTCTACTACAGTGGTAAACAAAAATGGCACACATTAAAAGCGCAAGTGGTGGTGGACTATCTCAGTGGACTGATTGTCTGCACTGCGTTTGACCAGGGGCGACGGCATGATTTCCGCATCTTCAAACAAGCTCAACTGCCGATCCAACTTGAACAACTCTGGGTCGCAGACCGAGGCTATCAGGGCATTGCTAAATTTCATGCTTACAGTTGTACGCCCTACAAGAAGTCTCGTAAACAATTACTCTCCAAAGAGGAGCGGCAATTCAACCGACAATTAGCGCAAGTTCGCATCACGGTCGAACATACGTTTCGCAAGCTGAAGATTTTTCGCATCCTGGCAGAGCGCTATCGCAACCGTCGTAAGCGGTTTGGGCTACGCTTCAACTTGATTGCAGGCTTCCTCAACTATGAACTCACTCACTCAAAATGATTCATGCAGGAGGTCTTTTGAAGCTGGAAAGCGCTCTAGAGTTCGAGAGATTTTTCTGGCTCAAAGTCCCCCAGAATGGGGGATTTAGGGGGCACGATCGACCTTGCATTTAACAAATCATCCAAATCTGCTACAGCAAATTAAATCGCTGCAATTGAGATTCGATCGCTTTCGGCAATGATTTTCGCAATTGCGTTTTATCTTTAAACGTCAATCGATTCTGACTCGGTAAATCGAACGGAAATTGTCCTGGCATATCCGATCGCTCCATCTGCACTAGAAGAATTTGCTCCGATCGCTTACTTTGCAGCGCATATCCCATTTCGACGCAGACTTTCGGACTGGGAATCAAGAGCGGTGGCGTATCGGGAATTTGCGCGATCGGGGTTCCGTCTCCAATAAACACAAGACATTGACGAATCGATCGCATCAGAGAACTATTTAATCGAATCGCTCCTTCGCTCAATCGATGCGATTCTCGTAACGTGATCGGGAGACGCGATCGACGATTTAAGCTATCAATCACCGATTCGAGTTCATCGCGCAACAAATCACCCGAATCCGTAAACTCAGTTTGATAAGAAAAGAAGATTTCAGGCTCTAAATTCGCCATCACTTCTTGTTTTGAAAAATAGATTTCGTGACTAGAGAGATCAATATTAGAAATCGCGTAACCGCCACTGCCTTCAATATAGAATTCAACAATTTCACCTTGGAGATAGCGCTGAAACCACGTCGATTTCTTCACCTCATCGCTATCCTCTAGAAAATCAGCCCTCAATCCCGACTTCAGCAGGCTATTTTTGCTCAACCGCAAATCATGGGGACGTTTTTCAAGTTCCCGAATGGGTTCATACTGTTCCAAATACCACGCCTTCAGCGCAATGATCGCCATGCTGAAATCTGCCTTTTCGTTTAAAAGTACAACAACACCCAGTGCCTACTCTCTGAGTGACTTCCTCAAGTAAATCCATTCTAGATAGAGTTGCACAAATTGGACAAAAATTAATTTTTTAGCGCCAATTATCGCAGAACTCCCGA
The DNA here is from genome assembly GCA_015206935.1 of Pseudanabaenaceae cyanobacterium LEGE 13415. Taxonomy (GTDB): domain Bacteria; phylum Cyanobacteriota; class Cyanobacteriia; order Leptolyngbyales; family Leptolyngbyaceae; genus Leptolyngbya. The sequence continues at coordinate 8,566 of JADEXW010000047.1, forward strand.
ATCAGCCAGAAGAGGAAATATCAAATTTCGTGCTTTGGGTGTTGTTGCCGTTGAACGAGACAGATGTAAAGTAAAACAGCGTTTTGACCTCATTGAATTGAACTGGATTTGGCTGTTTGATCTGCCAGGGAAGCGGTTAACTGCTTCAATTTCAAAAATACCACTTTGTCCCCAAGAAGCGAGGGGTTGAGATGAAAGTTTACGGGTTCGCGATCGCATACTTTCACTAATATTTCAATCGATGAATCTGAGGATTTAGAAACATGAATTGCGAATCTTAAAGGGCTTCATCGATCGCAATAAAAAAGCGGTTGGAGAAACCGCTGCTGTACAAGAACAAAAACTAAGTAACACTAACAATATTGGCTGATATCTTCGCCACATTCATCCGCCAAATAACACAAAGCACGAAAGCGAAGTGCGACGACTTCTTCGTAAAGTGGATTCAATTTGCACATCGGCGGAATGTGAAAAAGAGTGCGACCGAATAATTTTACATCGCGCTCGAAGGGGCATTGCGCGGGAATATGTTCGGCAAGAAAATGAGCTAATTTGGCATCGCGAACTTGAATCGTATCCAGCTTGCGACGCAATGGAGCAAGGGGAGCAAATTTAACTTTATGGGATGTAGGATTTCGGTGAGGGGTAGCGGTGGTGAATGGGTGAGAGACCCAGCCAGAGATGGCAATTCTGTCGTGACGATCGCGCTCTTGGGCGGAGCCGTCGAGTTTCCGAAAGCTCATGCTGAAACGTTCCTCGAACTGGTGAAGTGAACTGTGTAGGAATATCGTCCGTGAAGGGTACTACAAGAACAAATGAAGCCATTACGGGCGATGTCGTTAAAGTCTGGCGAGACTAGATCCAGCCTTTATATTTATGTATCGAACTTACTTCACCTATTGTAACAAAGCCTACTCAATCACTACGATTTTTTGAAAATTTCTCGTAAGTTTTTTAAGCTCTGTTCGCGAGTTTTGTGAAGTAAACTTGACACTCAATATTCTAGTCTTTCTATCTGAAGATAGAAGTGCATTTGCGATACATTTATTCGATCTTTATTTGATTCTGGAATGTAATTGATGCAGTTTAGGAATCCTTAGATAGCAATTTGAAAAATTTGAGAATTTCTGTATCAAGTATGACTATTTAATTTCTACTTTTTGAAAGTAAAGAAATACGGTGATGAAATTACTTTTGAGTAGAAATTCTTCGATCGTGTTGCCATGAATTATTGACTTCGTTTTGATCAGCTTGTGCCCACTAAATCTCAAAATAATTCGTCACTCAAACCATTTACGAATTCACATTAAAACGCTTTCTCAAGAGAGTTTTAATCGGAAATTGACTGACCACCGTCGCCGAAAGAATCAATGCCGCGCCCAAATATCCTCGAATCCCTAACGCTTCATGCAGCCAGAAAAACGAGAAGACACTCGCAAACACAGGCTCTAAGGTGTAGAGCAATGCAGCCTCAGATGCGCTAATCCATCGTTGCGCTTGGGTCTGAGTCCAGATCGGAACTGCGGTAATCATCACACCGATATACATCAGCACATTAAAGTGCGAAGCAACTCCAGCAAAGGGGAACTGTCCGTTTAAAGCTGCCCAGACGATCGATAAAAAAGCCGCAATCGCAAGTTGAACGGCAACTAGCGGTAAGGTCGGATGCTTCGGCGTAATTGCTTCCATTGCCAAAATATAGAGCGCAACGCCGATCGCACAAGCAAACGTCAAAATATCTCCAATTCCGAAGCCACCTCCTTCCCAAGACATAATGCTGATTCCTGCGATCGCGATTCCAACTGCAATCAAAATTCGCTTCGGTAAGCTCCGTCCCAGTACTGTTCCAAACAGCGGCACAAGAATCACATTCAAGCTAATGAGAAAAGCAGAACGATTTGCGGAAATGGTTTCTAAGCCAATTAAAGCTAACAAACATTCTGTAAAGTAAAGACTGCCGAGAATGGCACCATCGCGAATCAGCTTTCGATCGAGATGGCGGAGATAAGGTGAAAAAACAATCGCAGCAATACTAAATCGACTTGCCAAAATGATTGGAGCAGGCAAATCGTTTAATGCACCTTTGAGCAAGGGAAAAGAAGTCCCCCAAATGGCAGTGGTCAAAATAAGCAATAACACACCCTGGCTATGATGCGGTTTAGAAATCGCTGTCATATTGTTACTCGATCACACTTTGTAGCCCTCATCGTGACGAACCAACAATCGAAACCGCAAACAATAAGGTGAATCTCATGTATCAGTGCATTCGATAGATATAGCAATCCGGTTTGAGTTTTGAAATTCGGGAACGCCCCCAAACCCCCAATTCTGGGGGCTAAGAGTCTTGTCCCCCCAAACTTGGGGGTTAAGGGGCACGACCGATCTTGCATTTCACGACCAATTTAGGATTGCTATAGCTAGAGGAATTATTTTTCTTTTTTGCGACAATGCAAAAACGTGAAACTTGGTGATTGATATGAGCCTGGATCGCTTAAGTCAACTCAAACTTTCACATCTACGAATTTTCACTACAGTCGTAGAATGTGGAAGTTTTAGTGAGGCTGCACTTCGACTTCAGTTATCGCAATCCGCAGTCAGTTACGCGATCGGTGTTTTAGAAGCAGAGTTAGGCGTAGTGTTACTCGCACGAGGAAGATATGGATCGCATCCCACACCTGTTGGGGAACAGATTGTCGATCGAGCTTATCAAATTCTGAATTTGATCAATGACATGGCGAAACAAGCCAACCTTGCGAAAGGCTTAGAAGGGGGACATTTAAGGATCTCATCGTTTCGCAGTGCAGCCACTCATATTTTGCCGGATGTCTTAGCTGAGTTTTGTCGGCGCTATCCCGCGATCGCAATTACTTTGACCGAACATGACGATAGACCGAATGTCGAAGAAGACTTGTACAAAGGACGGGCAGAAATTGGGATTACCTATGCACCTGTGGGATCGGATCTGAAAGCTTGGGAGATTATGCGCGATGAGTTTGTTGTTCTATTCCCGCCTGGGTTTCAGCGAAGTGAACCCACCTTAGATTGGAAGGAATTAACGTTGCATCCGTTGATTATGGCTCCAGAGAATGATGGTTGTGATGCAATGGTGTACGCGCATTGTGCGAACTATGGAATTACGCTTCATGCGACCTATCAAGTGCGATCGGATGCCACGATCGTTAGCATGGTCGCAAAAGGGTTAGGAGCGGCAGTCAGTCCTCGATTAGCCGCAGAACCCATTCCCGCAGGAGTAAAGGTTTATAGTTTGCCAGTGCCATTGTTCCGGAACATTAATATCGCGGTTGTTTCGGATGCTTTACTTCCTCCTGCGGCTTTTGCATTTTTGGAATTAGTTAAAAAGACAATGAGAGTTGAGAATCCTACTTTGTCTAAAATTGATTCCTTTTTTCACGAAGAGTAGCGAACGTTGCGATCGCATCCGTTTGTCCGATCGCGGTTTGAATCTTGGGATCGTCCCAGCGCAAGAACGGATTAATTCGCTTCTCTAGTTCTAAATCGGCTGGAATGGTTGGTTGATCTTTTGCGGCTTGTACTTGAGCAAATCTAGCTTGTAAATCGGGATTGTGTGGCTCGATCGTCAATGCAAACTTCAAATTCTTCAAGGTGTACTCATGAGCGCACCACACTCGCGTATTGTCCGGCAATGCTCGAATCTGACTCAACGAATTCACCATCTGAGCAGGTGTACCTTCAAACAATCGTCCACAACCCGCAGAAAACAGCGTATCGCCGCAGAATAGCTCTCCTGGCTCATTAGCAACCGGGGGGAAGTAATAAGCAATATGTCCTCGTGTATGTCCAGGCACAAAGAATACTTCAGCAGTCCGATCGCTAAATTGCACTCGATCGCCTGCGTTCAATTCCACAGATTGTCCAGGAATGCGACCGCGATCGTGAACTCCCGCATAGACGATCGCATCAGGAAAGCGGTTCAATAACGCCCGATTTCCGCCTACATGATCATGATGATGATGCGTATTAAAAATTGCGACTAAGGTTGCATCTAATTCCTCTAGTTTTTTTAGAACTGGAGCGGCTTCTGCTGGGTCAACCACGGCTGCATTTTTCTGTGCCACATCAAATAATAGAAAAATATAATTATCCGAAAGTGCAGAAATTCGATAAATTTGCATAAGATAAAAAAATCCTGAAATTCCGTGTTTGTTCCGATCCTGAAATCGTCAATACTGAAAGCAGTCGTCGAAACTGCCTAAGATTTTACTAAGTCTTGATGAAGATCTCATCTAACCTTTGTGTGTCTCCCGAAAAAACGCGCAAGAGTAGAAAAGGGATAAAGCAAATGACTTTATCACCGAAGTTTTACTTCTGTTTGACTAGCCCCCGTTAGACCACGAAGCGACGATTTCTATGGTAAGAGCAGCACAACATCGATCGAATCTACCGACGCAGCGAATTCTCGCTCGAATCTTTGAATTGCGTCAGTTAAACCGTTATGAACATTTGCATCTTGCATCTCTGTTGCTCGCAAATCATCGTCTGACTCCGGACGAACGGCAACAGATTAACCAGATTTTTGATCAGGTTCAAGCGGGTCGAATCAAGCTTGTAGATGAAGGATTTTCACCCTCATGAACGTGATTCAAGCTAGCGCGTGGTTTCCACCCGATTCATTCGGTGGCGTTGAGGTTTACCTTGATGGCTTAGTGGAAGACCTACGCGCGATCGACTTGAATTGCAAAGTAGCAGCGGCTCGAATTCAAAATCAATCGACGATCGAGCAATACAATTCAACTGAGGTTTTTCGATACCCAGATTTCGAGACATTTCGAGCTTGGTTAAATCAGAACCGGGCGGACATTTATCATCAACATACGATTCGATCGAGTTGTGGTTTGCCTCATTTGCAGAGCGCGAAACAGTTAGGCATGAAAACGATCGTGACGGTTCACATGCCCGATATTTCGTGTTTGCGCGGCACGATGATGCAAGGTGGCAATTCCGCGTGTGATGGCGAGATTAGAATCGATCGCTGTAGTGCCTGCTTAGGAGTCTCTAAGCGAGTTCCAAGTTTGGTGACAGACGCACTGAGTTATTTACCGAGTCCGATCACAGCATCAATGCGCGATCGCTTGCGTCACTCTTCAGAGGTGCGATTGCGGCAATTAGGAACCACGATCGCAACTCCAAGCCAGATTCGTCAACAGCAGCGGCAATTTGATCAATTGATGGAACTCAGCGATCGTATGGTTGTGGTCTGTCAATGGCTCTATGATGCGTTCGTGCTGAATGGTGTGCCTGAATCAAAATTAGTACTAAGTCGGCATGGTGTTGCACCTTCTATCAAACCAATCGATCGCCCTCTAAATTCTCCAATCCGAATTGGCTTTCTCGGTCGTTGGCAAGAAACAAAAGGCGTTCAGATTCTTGCCCAAGCGCTTCAACAAATTCCGAATGTACCCGTCGAGCTTGTGATTCATGCCACTCATGCGGATCAACATGGAAGCGCAAATCGAGAGAGAGTAGTAGAGATCGCACAATCTGATACTCGAATTCAAATCAAGCCACCGTTAACGCGATCGGAAATTAGTGATGCGATCGCACAATTCGATCTGCTCGCAGTGCCCTCACAATGGATGGAGACAGGCCCGCTTGTCGTGCTGGAATCATTCGCAATGGGAACGCCTGTGATCGGTTCAGATTTGGGTGGAATTGCGGAACTTGTGACACATGGAATTGATGGGTGGTTAGTTCCAGCTAAGGATGTGAACGATTGGGCGAATGCGATCGCGTTTCTTGTAGAACATCCGAATACGATCGCTCAACTGAAACAAGGAATTCAACCCGTAAAAACACGGGCAACAGTCGCCCAAGAGATGTTACAGCTTTATCAAAGCTTAATCAGGGAATACTAGGCGAATCGGGGAATTGCATCTCTTGGTTGTGCCTCCGTTCCCCGTTTCTTGCCCTATGAAAGTGTCTATTCTCACGCCCAATTTTTCCAAAGGCGGAGTCGATCGCGCGTATCTCCTCGCCCAGGTTCTGAAAAAACTGAATCACGAAGTCGAAATTCTCGGCTTTCTGTTCGGTGAAAAAATCTATCCGGAACCGCCCCCTGATTTGCCGATCGTTTGTCTACCAGGTAGTAACTATCCGAAGTTCTTCAAATCAGTTGGTGAATTACTCGATCGAATTGATGGCGATTTGATTTATGCCGTGAAGCCGAAACCCGCCAGTTTTGGAGTGGGATTGTTGAAAAAACTACGATCGCGCACTCCTATTTTTCTCGATGTGGATGACTGGGAATTGAGTTGGGCGGGAGGCGATGAAGCGCGTTATCGACCGGAATTGAAGCAGTTTGGGCGGGACTTACTCAAACCAGATGGAGCCTTACGATCGCCGGATCATTTCCTCTATTTGCAATGGATGGAGCGGCTCGCGAACAATGCAGATGAGATCACGATCGATACCAATTTCCTGCAAAAGCGCTTTGGTGGGACTTACCTTCCAAACGGTAAAGATACCGATATGTTTGATCCGAGTCAATTTGATCCCGCAGAAAGTCGGCGCAAATATGGCTTGTCACAGTATCGGGTGTTGATGTTTCCGGGGGCATCGCGTCCACACAAAGGATTAGAAGATGTTTTAGTGGCGATCGAGCAATTGAATCAACCGGATCTGCGGCTCGTGATTGTGGGGGGAAGTCCTTACGATGACTACGATCGACAGTTAATCGAAACCTGGAGCAAATGGGTAATTAAACTGCCACCTGCTCCGTTTTGGCAAATGCCGGAAATTATGGCGGCGGCTCATGTGGTGGTCGTTCCTCAGCGCAATACGGTGACAGCACAGGCGCAATTCCCGATCAAACTAACCGAAGGGATGTCAATGGCAAAGCCGATTTTAGCAACCCGTGTCGGAGACATTCCAGAGATCTTAGCGGGAACTGGGTTTCTGGTTGAACCTGAATCACCGGATCAAATTGCGATCGCGATTCAGGAAATTTTTCAAGATTGGGATGCAGCCCAAGCGCGAGGCATCGAAGCAAGAGAACGTTGCTTGAAACATTACAGCGTTGATGCAATGACCTCGATCGTTCAACCGTTAATTGCTCAATTTTGTTGATTACAATTCACTGAATTTATGAATACATCAAAAGAGTTTTGTTTCTGTACCCTTGCAGTAGGAAAAC
>JADEXW010000346.1 GCA_015206935.1 Pseudanabaenaceae cyanobacterium LEGE 13415
CCCTTATTTCTACTCGATCAATTCAAACGGAATAAAACACTCTTGCGGCAACAGGATCGGCTTACCAGAAAAAATAATTTTGCCGCGATGCGTAATCCGATTAATTGCCACGCCAAGGGGTCGATCGATATCAGGATGAACCGCGAAATACGTTTCATAAATCAGCCGCGCCGATTGGATCAGAGTCGGATCAAGGTAAGTCGTGTAGTCATTCTCATTCACGTCGATCGGGGTATCAACATTCACAAAAGCATTCATTGTCCAAACTTCGTCCAGAGACAGATTCACTGTATCGTAGGTCAAAATTTACGACTGGTAAAAAAAGTTGAAACATTCTTAGGATTAGTCTAATGCTTTTGATTCGTTAAAATGGAGATCAAACTTATTAATATCGGTTTTGGCAATATCGTCTCAGCGCACCGAATTATTGCGATCGTTTCTCCCGACTCTGCTCCTATCAAAAGAATCGTGTCCGATGCCCGTGAAAGCGACAAACTGATCGATGCTACCTACGGGCGGCGAACCCGTGCCGTGATCATCATGGATTCCGGTCATATCGTGCTTTCCGCCATCCAACCAGAGACGGTTGCCAACCGATTTTTATTCACCAAAGATGCAACCGGAGACTAGAATTTGAGAAAATCTCTTAATCCTTCACCCTTTTATTAACTAATTCAGTCAAGTTGCAAGCTATACTCACAGAATCAGAAAACTGGGAACACTAGCGCACAAACCAAAATAGGCAGCTATGAGCAAGGGTAGACTCATTGTTTTAACAGGACCTAGCGGTGTCGGAAAAGGAACCTTGCTTCGATCGCTGATCCAGCGTCACGAGGATCTGTATCTCTCGGTTTCGGTCACCACCCGATCCCCCCGCCCCGGTGAAGTCGATGGCAAAAATTATTACTTTGTCACACGACCTCAATTTGAACGAATGGTTGCCCAAGGAGAATTCCTTGAATGGGCAGAATTCGCTGGAAATTGTTACGGCACTCCCAGACGTACGGTTGAAGAAAAGATTCGCGAAGGCAAATGGGTGATCCTCGAAATTGAACTCGATGGGGCACGCCAGATCCGTAAATCGTTCCCCAGCGCTCTCCAAATCTTTATCGCACCGCCATCGATGGTGGAACTCGAAACCCGAATTCGAGGACGGGGACAAGACTCGGAAACCGCGATCGCACGACGATTAGAACGAGCTTGGGAAGAGGTGGATGCAGCCGGAGAGTTTGACATTCAGGTAGTCAATGACGATTTAGAACGGGCGCTAGGTGAAATTGAACAAGCGTTGTTTGAGCCTGCCGCAGTTTGTTAACTGAATCGTATCGCTTGATTTCATTTTGTGCAGTCAATTTCACTACACAGCCGAACGAGTGGGCGATCCTTAAGATACCCACTCGATTCGATCGATAAACAGATTTTTACAAACCGCTTGCGAAGTTCTTGAACAGCGCTAAGTTCGTGAGCAGGAAGTAGGCGAACGCCGCACCGCCGACACCACCGAGCAAGAAGCCCGCAGCATATTCATTCCAGCCGCGACCGCTCTTGAGTTCTTCAGGCGGTTTGGGAGTCGTGATCGTCGTCATTGGATTGGGGGGATTGCTTGCGCCGTAAAGCGAGATCGAAAGGGTCGAGATGATAATGAGACCGATCGTGGACAGCAAACCTGCCAAGTTCGCCAAATCAGTATCGCGCAGGGGGCCGAGTTTGGCAAAAGGCCCAATAATCCAGTATCCATGTGCCAAACCGACTTCTAGACCACGACGCAGCGGGGAAAGCCCTTCACGGTATGCAGGCAGCGCATTGATATAAGAGCGAACCAGCGGAGACGCATTAATTGGGGTTGCCAAATTGCCGTTTTGAATATCGTAGGCAGGGAAAATTACCTCTTTATTGCGGGGATCATCAGGACGATCGGTCGCTTCAGGATGTCTAAGAATTTGCATAGAATATTGTCCTTTTTGCAAAGTGCTGGAGCGATTTTACGAGGGTCGGTTTTTCAGCTTCATCACTCTGAAGACACAACCTTGGAACTGTCGAACTTTTGTGAAGTCGTAACCTCAATGACAATGCTTTCGGTGTACTAATGACATGATTACGAGGATGCTTAACCAAGTTTCTTTATAAACATTTAAGATTTAGCAACATCTCGCCCCAAATCTGGAAATCCCCCGTATTCTTAGAGAAGTGCCAACCTGTAGTCAGTTCGTTTTACATAGGTGAATTATGCTCACCCTAAATTATGTCCGATCGCTGTTCTTAGCAAGTGTACTGAGCTTCCTTGTACCGATCGCATTTATTGGAGTAACAATTGTGTTTCTCTTGCTGCTGGGATTTGTGCCCGGACTGATGGCAATTGGACAAATCTGCTCCGCTCAACTGCTGGCATTTCTGCAAATTTTTGGCAATGGGAATGCACTCGAAGGCACGATCGTAATTGGATTTGCGTGTGCGCTGGTGGGGGCACTTTTTGATACTTACATTTTCACAGTGACCACTTCCCTAAAGCCATTATCGAAATAAGTCAATCCTGACAAAACTCTCTATCCTAGAAAACGTGCCTTAAAGGGTTCGTGACTATGGTGAGAATGAGTCGGACGATCGCAAGTTTTGTTTTAGTTTTTCTCCTTTGTTGGAGCAGTATTCCTGGAATCGGATGGGCGCGAACGTTGCCTGCTCAGTCGATCCAACCGTATCTCGATCGAGTGATCCAAAATGTCACCGAGTTCAAGTTAGAGAACGGCATGAAGTTTATCGTGTTAGAGCGACATCAAGCGCCTGTGATCTCGTTTCTAACTTATGCCGATGTCGGTGGCGCAGATGAACCCGAAGGAAAAACGGGTGTGGCGCACTTTTTAGAGCATTTGGCGTTTAAGGGGACGACTCGGATCGGAACCTCGAATTTTCAGACAGAAAAGCCACTATTAGAGCGTTTGGATCAGCTTGCGGCTCAGATTAAATCGGGACGCGAACAGAAAAAAGATGTGAACGCATTGCAACAAGAGTTCGATCGAGTTCAAGCCGAAGCGACGAAATTAGGACGGCAGAATGAACTGGGTCGAATTGTCGAGCAAGCAGGCGGAGTCGGACTAAATGCGAATACGTCGAGTGATGCGACTCGTTATTTCTACAGTTTTCCATCGAATAAGCTGGAACTCTGGATGTCGCTCGAATCGGAACGTTTTTTAGACCCTGTATTTCGGGAGTTTTTCCAGGAGAAAGCCGTGATTTTAGAAGAGCGGCGTTTGAGAACTGAGAACTCTCCGATCGGGCAATTGATCGAAGCATTCGTTGGGGCTGCGTTTCAAGTGCATCCTTATCGTCGCCCCGTGATTGGCTATAACCAGGATTTGGTGAATTTGACGCGGCAAGATGTTCAAAGCTTTTTTGAGACGCATTACGTACCGAATAATTTGACGATCGCAATTGTGGGCGATGTCAATCCAACCGAAGTGAAACGGCTGGCTCAAACCTATTTCGGTCGTTACAAAACGAGACCTGCGCCACCTGAAGTGGTTGCCGTTGAGCCTGCTCAGACGAAACAGCGGGAAGTGTCCTTAAAGCTGCAATCGCAACCTTGGTATCTGGAAGGCTATCATCGTCCGGCGTTGAATCACCCGGATAACGCAACCTATGAAGCGATCGCATCGATTCTGAGCGATGGTCGGACTTCGAGATTGTATCGATCGCTGGTTGAGGAGAAGAAGCTTGCATTGGCGGCTCAAGGAATTAATGGATTTCCGGGCGACAAGTTTCCGAATTTGATGTTGTTTTATGCGTTAACTTCTCCGGGTCGATCGATTGAAGAAGTTGCACCTGCACTGAGAGCGGAAATCGATCGATTAAAAACGCAACCGGTTTCGGCAGAAGAACTCGATCGCGTGAAAACTCAAGCGAGAGCCGGATTATTACGATCGCTCGATTCCAACATGGGAATGGCTCAGGCGTTATTAGAGTACGAAGTCAAAACCGGAACATGGCGCAATTTGTTCAATCAAATTGATGCGATCGCGAAAATCACGCCTGCGGATATTCAGCGAGTCGCTAAAGCCACATTTACGGATCAAAATCGCACGATCGGACGCATTTTGCCTCAAGGATAGTCACGCATGAAAGTCATTTCTCTATTTATTTCAGCATTGCTGTTTGTGTTGCTATCTGTACATCCCGCCGTTGCAGATACGCCAAAACACTACACTGATTTGAAGTTTGCACCGCCGCCAGAAATCAGAGTTCCAGACTATACGCGCTTTCAGTTGCAGAACGGCATGATCGTGTATTTGATGGAAGATCATGAATTGCCCTTAGTCAGCGGAACTGCGATCGTTAGAACAGGCGATCGATTTGAACCGACTGAGGAAACTGGATTGGGAGAACTCACCGGAACTCTGATTCGTGCGGGTGGAACTCAGAAACGCAATGCTGATCAATTGAATCAACTGCTAGAACAACGAGCAGCCGTGATCGAGACTGGAATTTCAACGACTTCTGGAAGTGCTGGATTTAATACGCTCACTGAAGATTTACCAGAAGTGTTTGATCTGTTTGCTGAAGTCATTCAACAGCCTGCATTTGCACCCGATAAATTAGCGATCGCGAAAGTTCAAGTCCAAGGCGGAATTGCTCGAAGAAACGATGATCCGAACGGAATTGCTAGCCGAGAATTTCAGAAATTAGTCTACGGAAATGAAAGTCCGTATGCTCGAACGACTGAGTTTTCAACGCTTGCAAACATTGCTCGTGAGGATTTGATTCAGTTCTATCAGAGATCGTTCCGCCCGGATCAAATGCTGCTTGGAATTGTGGGCGATTTCGATCCCAAACAAATGCGATCGAGAATTGAAGCGAAATTCGGCGCGTGGAAACCCTCCGGTCAAGGTACACCTAAACAACTTCCAACCGTTTCCCAAGCGAAACAAGGCGGAATTTTCTTTGTGAATCAACCGCAACTGAATCAGAGCTATCTTCGCATCGGACATTTGGGCGGACAGTTAAACAATCCTGACTATCCCGCATTAACCGTAATGGAAGATGTTTTAAGTGGATTTGGACGACGATTGTTTAATGAAATTCGATCGCGTCAAGGACTGGCTTATTCAGTTGGTGCAAGTTGGAGCGCTCAATTTGATTATCCAGGCGTGTTTATTGCCAGTGGCGAAACGCGATCGGATGCAACGGTTCCGTTTATTCAATCGGTGTTTAAGGAAATCGATCGGATTCGTAAAGAACCAATTTCTTCTGATGAACTGGCATTTGCGAAAGATACAGTGTTGAATTCGTTTATTTTCAACTTCCAAGATCCGAGCCAAACCTTATCACGATTGTTGCGGTATGAATATTTCGGGTATCCAAGAGATTTCATTTTTCAGTATCGCAAAGCTGTAGAGGGAACATCGATCGCAGATGTTCAACGAGTCGCCCAAAAGTATCTCCAACCTGAGAAATTGGTAACTTTAGTGGTAGGAAATGAGAAAGAAATTCAGCCTTCACTATCGAGTTTAGGACAACCTGTAACGGCGGTTGATATCACGATTCCGCAGCCTCAATAACAATTGAATTGCGTCTAAATTGCCCTCTTACTTTGCTGATCGTGCTTAAGTAAGGGGGTAATGCTTTATTTGTTAAAATCGTTACCGATTTATACACTCTACCGAAAGACAGATACCAAATTTCCTTCCCCCTTCTAGGTTAAGCTCAGACTAATAGAAGTTAAAGGACTTCCTTTTGTATATTTAATTGTCATTCCTAACTGCGTAGTTATCTAGCAAATATAGTACGCAGCTAGATAGTTTTGAGGAGTATATTTAGCGTAATGAATTTGAGCAAACAAAACTCATTTGAGTTTCTTGTATTGTTATTGCTTACCGATCTAGTCATCTGTGGAATTCACCTGGTTGCTTATGTTTTTCCAGATGTTTCCAGTGCTTACTGGTCGATTGCAGTCGATCGAGGTTTCGGAGAAACTTTTCAA
>JADEXW010000048.1 GCA_015206935.1 Pseudanabaenaceae cyanobacterium LEGE 13415
CGACATCTATCCCGAATACACTGGAACCGCTTATGGTGCAATTCTCAAACTTGGTGCAGAAAGCGATCCAAAGAAAGTACTTGAAACAGTAAAAAATCGGTTCGAGCGAGATTTTCAATTACTGTGGACGAAACCGTTTGGCTTTAACAATTCATTTGCAATGGTAATTCGAGGCGAAGATGCAAGAAACCTAAAGGTTCAAACACTCTCACAAGCTTCAGTTCACGCACCAAAATGGCAAGCAGGATTTGGTCCAGAATTTCTCAATCGCGAAGATGGATTTCCGGGACTTGCAAAGACTTATAATCTTCGATTTGCATCACAGCCGAAGGTGATGGACTTGGGATTACTGTATCGATCGCTGCAAGATAAACAAGTCGATATCGTTGCTGGAAGCACTACCGACGGATTACTTTCAACGCTTGATTTAACGGTTTTAAAAGACGATAAGCGTTACTTTCCACCGTATGAAGCCGCCGCAGTTGTTCGACGCGAAACCTTTCAAAAACATCCAGAACTAAAAGAAGTTTTAGATCAACTTGGCGGAATGATTTCCGATAAAACAATGCAAGAGTTGAACTATCGAGTTGATGGCAAAAAAGAAGATGTAAAACAAGTCGTTCAAGACTTTCTCAAATCGAGATAAAACTAAGCCTGAAAAACTTGTGCAGCCGTTAATTGCAAATCTGGAAACGTTGGGGAAATGATGCGATCGTTTCCCCGAAACAGATTCATTTGATATTCATCCTCGACCAATTCACACACCCAAAAGGTTGGCTGTTTCGGATCGCCTAAAAATCTTCGCGCCCCCAGTGCTGCACAATCAACGATCCAATATTCGGGAATCCCTAAAGCCTCATAAGCTGCAAATTTCTTGTAATAGTCATCGCGCCAATTGGTACTCACGACTTCGATGATCAGTTTAATTGTTTTGCCATTTTCAACAGCAGATGCTCTTTCCCAATTCGGCTCGTTTGCGATTTCCTGTCGATCAAGCACAATTCCATCCGGTTCGTAGGCAGATTCTCCCTCATCGGCTCTCACAGTACACTCTTTTGGAATGGAGTACGGCAGTTTTAATTGCCGAATCAACGCGCCCGCCTCAAGTGTAAGAAATCCTGCAACATCTGAGTGCTTTCCTCGTGGCTTGGGCATTTCAATAATCACTCCTTGATGCAATTCATATCGAACCTCTGAATTCTCTGGATACCATTCGAGAAATTCATCAAAACTGACAGGTTTTTTTAGGACTTGAATCATATCGATCGACTAATTTGAATGCTTTGATCATAAGCGACGGATTCCAAAAACAAGTGGGCTTAACTCTCGGTTCCAATCTATCTAAGACAGACTGGAATCGAAAATTAAGCCCACAGTCAAAGCGCGATCGCTCAATTCATCTTAACGACGACTGCGGTTCGGCACTTTGCTCATGTAATCCAGTGAAGTGTTAACGCTACCGTAGCTTGTTTTCGGTGCGATCGCGGCTGCAACACTGAGGAAGCGACGCGGATCACCTTCGGGCAAGCGACGTTCTTGAGAGCGCTTGGAGTAGTAGTTCTGCACCACAAACTGCCAATCGTTCGTCACCGTTCCGGCGGTTTCGCGGAAGTCTTCGCCATAACGAGGAGTCACCAAGTTAAACGGACGCGCTTCCATGCGACGGCGCTGATAAGGAACGGTATTATCACCAAAGGCATTGGTGTACTCTTCACTATCGAGCAACGCATCGACGAAGCCATTAAATCCCTTGGTTCCGATCACGATCGACCAAGCGATTTCTTCATCTCGATCGTAAGAGTCACGACCCAAGAACCGCTTCAGACAGATTTGCACTAAGCGATAGTTGTTGTTCACTTCGACTACAGTGCTGTAGAAGCGCTCAGATTTTGCCAATTCACGAATGAAGTCGCGAACCGTGATTGCGCCATTTCTCACACGAGACTCAGCCGCAACTTGACGATTGAACTTCAGCGTTTCATGTTCGCTGAACACCTGACGATATGCCGCCCAAATGAGGGATTCCATATCGGTTACAGAGCTTACATCCTCGATTCGATAGATGTAAGGCGTGTCTTCATTTTGGTCAGCAATGCCGAAATTTTTCACCCGATGGTTTTGAGTGGTCGGCTTATAGGCTAACAATGGCAATGCCATGTCAGAATCTCCCTCGTATTAATAAACAGCAAGACGTTTGAAGAAATGAATCTCATTGCTACGCTTATTATCTCGCGTCTGGGACACGATTTAGCGTAATGGGAAGCCTGATGAGAGGCTGATCGAAGCGGGAGTTGTGCCAACCAGGTCGCGCGTCATGTCTGGGATCGCAATGTTCTCAGTCGAGACGGGTTTATGTTCGACGGTTTTGATTGTCAGCGATCGAGCCAATTCCCGGAAATTGTTGATGTCACCCCATTTGTAGCGTCCTGCTTCTTCTTTGTCGCGCCAGTAGTCCGCATAGCTTGGAGTGACCAAGTTAAAGGGACGACCTTTGTAACGACAACGCTGATAAGGAACCGTGGTATCACCAAAGGCAGTGATATATTCTTCACTGTCAAGCAGCGCATCGACAAAGCCACCCCAACCGAGGGTTGCAATCTTGATCGACCAAGCGATCGTTTCTTCGTTGTTGTAAGCCGATCGACCCAACAACCGCTTCAGTGCAATATCGACTAAGCGATAGTTCGAGTTTTTCTCGATCACCAGCGTTCTGAAGGTTTCCGATTTCGCCAATCCGCGCACAAATTCGCGAACGGTAATGGCTCGGTTTTTCAATTGCGATTCAAGATTCGTCTGACGACTGCTTTGTAGGATCACATGCTCGCTGAACACTTGACGATAAGCAGCCCAAATCAAGTTTGTGATGTCGGTTTGATCAACACAATCTTCGAGGCGATAGAGGTAAGGCGTGTCTTCGCCTGGAACTTCGTATCCATCGACTCGCTGATTTTGCGAGGAGGGTTTGTACTCAAGTAAGGGAATCGACATAGTTCATCAAGGGTAAAAAAGGGGTTTTGGCGATCGCTTTGGTTAAGAGGGCGTTTGAAAAGTGTCGTTTCTGGCACTTACCCGCCCCGGAATAGAATTCGGGGCTAGTTAAACAAAATCCACTAAAGGGACTAAGAGCGAATCAAAGCAGGGTTTTTAGTCCTTTTCAAAGGACTTCGCACTGTTAGCCCCGAATTCTATTCCGGGGCGGATGAATGCGATGAACAACACTTTTCAAACGTTCTCCTCTCTTAGACCGTCGTCGTGTTAGGAAGATAGCTATAAGGTAAGTTCACCTTCGGACGGCTCACAGTTGGCTTCGTTACTTCAGCCGCTTCACGACTTGAATCCGGCACTTGAATCGCGCTCGATGTTGCTCGTGCCACATGGCGTTGCGTGTCCAAATGAGGTGTACTCATGCTTTGCGCCATGTTCAAGAACGTGAACGGAATCGCCTGACGAATCACCGCTTTATCAAGATCGCCCGCATTGTAGCTCCGAACTTGATAGTAGGAGCGAGTCGCTAACTCACGCTCTAACAACCGATTGCGCCAGAAGTCGCCATACCGTGGATTCGTCAAGTTAAACGGACGACCTTCTAACCGACGACGTTGATAAGGAACAATGTCATCGCCAAAGTTCTCGCGATATTCTTCGCCATCCACAATTTCATCAATGAAACCATGCAGACCTTGAGTCGCAATCACGATCGATTTTGCGATCTGTTCATCCCGACCATAAGATGCCCGTCCCAAAAACCGCTTGAGAATAATATCCACTAAGCGATAGTTCGAGTTGGTTTCACCGACTAATTCGCGGAACACATCGGACTTACCTAAGCCACGAATAAAATCAGCGACGCTAATTTTCCGATTTCGCAACTGCGATTCTAGGAAAACTTGACGATTGCTTTTCAAAATCAATTGTTCAGCAAAAATCTGCCGATACGCTGCCCAGATAATGCGATCGACATCTTCTGCCGATCGAGCATCTGACAAGCGATAAATCACGGGATCATCTTCATCAGGCACGTCGTAACCATTGACGCGCTGATTTTGAGTTTTAGGATTAACGTTGAGCAGTGGGATTGCCATGAGGAGAAACCCAATAAAGTGAACTTACAATTGCTGTTTCGCAAGGGCGGCTCTGGCTCGAACCGCTCCATCCGAATCAGTTTCAACCAGTCGATCGAGTTCTGCAATTGCGCGAGTTCGATCGACCAAATCCGCAGAAGTGAGCCAGCCTTGTAAACCGACGATCGCGGCATACCGATTTGCCCAATCCGCATCCTGAGCGACCAATAAGAGCGTATTCAAAGCCTGGGACTGAGCAGACTCTCGCGGTGTGGGTTCAAGTTGTTGCCAGCGAATTTGTCCCAATCCTTTGATTGCCGCTCGTCTGACGCTCGGAGCAAAATCGGATTCAGCAGCTTCGATCAAAACAGTTAAGGCGCGAGGATCAGCGATCGCGGCAAGTGCCCGTAAACTGTAAGCTCTTGCCCCGTAGTTATAGCCATCGATCTGCGCTAACAATTCGGGGACTGCGACCTCTCCCAATGCGACCAAACCAGAAACCGCCGCCAATGCTGCACCCGGATTGTTAAACCCTAGAGCGCGAATCAGCGTCGGAATCGCTTCGGTCGATCGCACATTTGCCAAAGCATAAACGGCTCCAACCAATTTGGCGGGAGTGTCTGCCGCTTCGACGGCTTGAATCAACGATTGAATTGTGGGATCAGTTGCAATCATAGAATCCTCGTGAGGGGGCAATTTGGCGATCCAGTTTCGAGAGTCTCGCTCCCGAATCACCGCTTACCAGTTCACAGTAAGTTATCCATGAGGGTCATGAGCTTGATCGCATCCGCAGACAACGGATCGCCCGTTTCCCGTAGATGATAATCGAGCAAACCTTTACAAGACAGCAGCTTAAAGCTGTTTTCCACCGGAGCAGACGCGATCGCGTCCGCCGCTGGAATGTATCCGATCGCCCCTAAATCCGCTAGCGCCGATCGTCTCAGTTGCACATCATTACCCTGTAGCGCTTCTACCAGTCGCTCTCCATAAACTGGATCGCGCGTTAACTGGTACATTGATCGCGCCGCAGCATATTGAACTCGTGCCACTGAATGAGCGAGAAACGGACGAACAAGATCGATCGCTTCCGTCGCTCCTAATGCGCCCAACGCTTCTAGCACTGCCTCGACAGGCTGTACTAAATGTGGACGATCCGGTACAAACTGCGCGACCTCGACTCCACCTTCAACCAGTGCCATCAATTGAGGCACACAAGACGAATCACCTAGCAATCCCAGGGCTTGAGCCGCTGACTCCCGGACATAGAAATCGTCACACTCAAGGCAGCGAGTCAGCCCAGGAACCGCTCGACGATCGCCTAATTTCCCCAACGCTCGTGCTGCATTTCGCCGCAATGGATAACCGCCCATCTCGGTACGATCATCTTCATCGTCCAACGCTTGGATCAAAGCCTCGATTGCTCTTGAATCGGTGATCTGAAATTTCCCTAGCCACCAAGCCGCGTAGTATCGCAAACTCGTATCGGGACTCGATAGATTCGCGATCGCGCTTTCGACCGTTAACGGTTCGGCTCCAGGTTGCAGTTCCAGTTCAGCGTTTGATTCAAGCACGATAATTACTCAGCGGTGAGCGGTTCAATGTTGATGATGCGACCGCCCAACCGGGTGATGCGCTGCATTTCTTCATTCATGCGGTTGTAAGGAACCGTGATAAACACACTGCCACTGTTGCGGATTTGATAGTTATTGCGATCGGTTTGGTCGTTTTGACGTAAGCCAACGACTTCATAACGGAACATGCGAGCGCCGGATTGAGTTGTTGCAGCGCTTCCAACGGCGGTTTGACCGAGCATCGTTAAAACTCCTGATATTGCAAGGGAAAATTCGAGGATCAGACACCTAATCCTCGACTTAAGCGAATCTACGCGGGTGTAACACTCACGATTCTTCCGCCAGTACGGTGGATCTGTTGCATCTTCGGCAACAGTTGTTCGTAAGGAATCAGATAAGCGGTGCTAGAGCGGCGGACTTTCGGATAGCCAGCCCCTAAGATGCCAGCCACTTCAAGCCGATAGATCCGACCACTTTCGCCGTATGAACCACCGAGCGCTTTCTTCGGCGCGATATCACTAGAAGCGCTAAAGTGTGCCCAGCCGCCACTCGCTTGGGAAGGTTGTGCGATCGCTGAAGCTTCGTTTCTCGCAAGATTCCGCGCCAAGCGGGTATTGTTGCCACTGGCTTGAGCGCGATCGCTGTTGGCATATCCCCGATACAGCTTGAACAAGTTCGTAAACCCAATGGTTCTTGCACCTGTTTCATACTGGAAGCCTCGGTAGTACGGCACAACATTGTCACCAAAGTTTGCTTCGTATTCTTCCGAGTCAATGTAAGAATCGATTTCAGCATCGAATCCCTGGTTTTGATAAATATCCAGGTGTTCAATCACTGCGGCTTCATCAAACGGGGCACGACCGAGCAAATGCTTATGATTCAGTTCGATCGTTCTCGTTTGGAAGTTGTTATACAAAAACTTCTCTTTATATAATTCTGATTTGGCGACGACGCGGACGAATTCTCTGACCGTGATTTTGCCGTTGCGTAACAGCGATTCTGCACCTGTTAACCGCTCAGACTTCATCAAATAATCGTTGCCCAACACCTGACGATAAGTCGCACGAATCACTGCTTCTACATCATCTTCTGTCCAAGGATGGCGAAGTTCTACCTTGGGAGTTTCCTGAAAAGGCGCGGTTCCGAGCCGCCCCGCTGCTGCTGTAATAGCCATTGTATCGAGTTCTCCAAAGTCAACGGCGAACGTAACCTACAACTCAAACTGCATCAGCGTTCAGCCACCAGGTTGATATGCAATCCCGATCGCCGATCGCTAACCCGATTTTTGATAAAACAATGCCCGGAGAGGTAAACAATAGCCAGCCATTTGCCAGCGAACCGCATACCTTTCCGGGCAAGGCGATGTTAGCTCAGAGCGTTGATCGCGTAGTCGATGTAAGCGTTCGCTTCAACTGCGGGTTGACCGGTCAAACCGTGGCTTGCTTTGATGTTCTTCAAAGCTTCAACGTACCAGGAAGGAGACAAATCAAAGGTGCTGTTGATTTCAGCCAAACCAGCAACCAAGTACTCGTCCATCGGACCCGTTCCACCTGCAACCAAGCAGTAGGTTACCATGCGGAGGTAGTAGCCGATGTCGCGGGAGCATTTTGCTTTACCACGAGCATCTGCTGCAAAGTTGTTACCTTGCATTTGGGTGGTGTAGGGGAACTTCTGATAAACCGCGTTTGCAGCACCGTCGATCAGTTTTTGAGCGTTGTTGGTCAAAGAACGAGCAGCTTCCATTGCAGCAGCAGCACGCTCGAAGCGTCCATACACTTGGTGCATTTCAGCGTTGCTCAAGAAACGTCCTTGGGTATCCGCAGCAGCGATCGCTTCAGTAATCGGGGTCTTCATTGTCAGTCTCTCCCTTTGGGTTTATCGTTAAGAAAAATAAAGTTCAGATCTTGCTTCTATTTCAACGAATAGCAAGCAAAAGAGATTGTGCTTAGACTCTACGCAACCGCAGCAGCAGCGCGATCGAAGTAGCTAGCCAATTCCGACATCAATGAGCTACAGTCACCCTTGGTGATACCGTTGGGATCATTCGCAATTGCGATCGCAGCATCTTTCATCTTGCCAACACCAGCCGCAACGGAACCGCCAGGAACGCCAAGCGCTTGGTAGGTTTCACGCAGACCGTTCAAGCAGCGATCGTCGAGGACGCTTGCATCACCTGCAATGGTTGCATAGGTTACATAGCGCAAGATGATTTCCATGTCGCGCAGACAAGCAGCCATGCGGCGGTTGGTGTAAGCGTTACCGCCAGGAGCGATCAGTTGGGGTTGCTCTTCAAACAATGCGCGAGCTGCGTTAGCAACGATGGTGGAAGCATTGCTGGTGACGCGGTTCACGACATCCAAGCGCTTGTTGCCATCACGAACGACTGCGGTCAGGGCATCGAGTTGACCAGCGCTCAGGAATTCGCCTTTAGCGTCAGCCTGAGAGACCACCTTTGCGAATGCATCTAACATTGGAATTCTCCTAAAAACTGGGTATGAGTTCGGTTTGGTTCAGAACTGGAAGGTGTTTCTGAAGCCATTTGGAGGTTTGAATGCCTGAAGAGGCGTAAAAACCCCACTCTCTGAATTCAGTTTCTTGGAAAACTCGATTTGTATCGAGTGAGACAAATTGAGTTTTAAGAAATCTGAGAGATTGTCACATTTCTATGAGAAAGCGCGAATCCCATCCAGATAGTGTTTTAAGCGGGTCTGTTTTGTTTGTTTTCCCCTTCGATTTCCTTTTATACAATGCTGAAGTGCCTGAGTTTGTTACAAGTTGTTGATTTGTATCACGCTCAACGAAATATTTGTCAGAAGTGTTGCTAAATCAATGTTTGACGGGGATCAGCGCATTTCTATTTGTGCTTTTCTGAGAGAGTTTGAACTATTTTTGTATTGTTTTGTAAACTTAAGAATCATTTAAGATTCTCAGAATTGCCGTTCTGACTGATTTGTAGAACTTGTAAGACCTACAAGCAAAACTCAAGTCTGTAACAAATAATTACGAAATTTAGCGAAAACATTGTTTCACTTTGTTAAGACGAATTAGATTCTCTGGTCAGGATTGCGTTTCTCGCCTTTCAACCGAGGATGTATCCTGGTTAGGGAGCTATTTTGGATGTTGTGTTGTGCTAGACCTAAAGCTAATTCGGGAAAATCCTGACCTTGTGCAGACCAAGCTGGATCAGCGCGGCGGGAGTTATGACATTTCTGCGATCGCATCTCTCGATCGTCAACGTCGCGAATTAGAAGTCGAGCGATCGCAACTCCAAGCAAGAAGTAACGAGATCGGAAAATTGGTCGGTCAGATGATGAAAGCTGATCCGAAAAATCCTGAAGTTCAACCACTTCGAGATGAGGGAAATTCGATCAAGGCAAAATTGAGCGAGTTAGAGCCGCGAGAAAAGGAAATTCGCGATCAGATTGAATCGCTGTTGTTGACATTTCCGAACTTGCCGAGTGATACAACGCCGATCGGGAAAGATGAAACCGAGAATGTTGAGGTGAAGCGTTGGGGCAATGAATTTAAACCAGCGATCGAAGTTCTCCCGCATTACGAGATTGCTGAGAAGCTTGGAATTCTCAATACTGAACGTGCGACTAAGATCGCTCAGAGCCGCTTTGTGATTCTGATGGGTGCGGGTGCAGCATTGGAACGGGCGTTGATTCAGTTCATGTTGAATCAGCAGATTGCAGCGGGGTATGTGGAAGTGATGCCTCCGGTATTGATTAATTCTCGATCGCTAACCACAACCGGACAGTTGCCGAAATTTGCTGAAGATGGTTTCAGATGTGCTGACGATGATTTGTGGTTAGCAGCAACGGCAGAAATTCCGCTGACGAATATGTATCGTGATGAGGTCATTCCAGCTGACCAATTACCGATTCATCACTGTGCTTACACCCCTTGTTTCCGTCGAGAGGCAGGCAGCTACGGTCGAGATACACGCGGCTTAATTCGACTGCATCAGTTCAATAAAGTTGAATTAGTTAAGCTCGTGAGTCCTGAAACTTCAGAGCAAGAACATCAAGCTTTAGTGCAAAACGCAGAAGCCATTCTAGAAGCTTTGAAATTGCCATACCGAACTGTTGAACTTTGCACTGGAGATTTAGGATTTTCAGCAGCAAAATGTTATGACCTCGAAGTTTGGTTGCCATCAGCGGGAACCTATCGCGAGATTTCTAGCTGCTCGAACTGTCTGGACTTTCAAGCACGTCGAGGAAATATTCGATCGAAGGAAGCGGGTCAGAAAGGAACTCAACTGGTACACACACTTAATGGCTCTGGATTAGCAGTTGGGCGAACAATGGCTGCAATTCTCGAAAACTATCAGCAAGCAGACGGAACCGTGAAAATTCCAGAGGCATTACAGCCTTATTTAGGTCGAGAGGTTTTATAGCTGATCTGGATCGATTCCTAATTCTCGGAGCTTTTCGGCTAAACGCTGCGATCGCAGTCGTTCTGCGGCAACTGCCTCCATTCCCCATAACAGCAGTTGCCCGGACTCATCCCACCAGCGCAGCCAGTACCCAGAACGATTTTCCCGTTCTCCTTGCCACACTCCTAAGAACAATTGCATCTCAGGAATCCAATACCGTCCATTCTCATCCATCAGTTGGGGACGATAGAGACCATTCTCACCCAAATGATAAATCTCAATGTCGCCCGATTCAGGTTCAAAAATCACATAATTTGGAATCTGCAAAATTCGTTCGTAGAAGTACCATTTCCCTGGTGGGTAAGAGGGTTTGATCGAATACTCCTCGCCCTCTGTGTGTGACAGAAATTCCATCACAATGACAGGAATGCTGCCTTGAAGGTTCGGTGTGTAAGACCGTTCGACCTCCGATCGAGGAACGGTAATCTGAGGGACAAAGCTCCAATCGGGTGCTTTCACGACAATTTTGGAATCGATCGTGGCGCAGATTCCATAGTTCGTTGGAGTGAGCGTCGTTTCAGAAAGTTTTCCGGCTTGAGCGAGACTATCAGTCAAAGCCATCGCCAGCATCGGCTGAGTGATATTATCCACAGGATCATTGGGAAGGACATAATCCGCAGGAAGCTTTTCCCAAGTAACGATTGGCGACCTTAGTTCAGCAATCATGGCAAAAATTCTCGAATCGCGGGTGGTACTGTTGATTCTACAAGGTTTGCTTGGGGCAGGTCGATCGCGCTTCATTTCTGAAACTGAGTCATTAACCAAGCACTGACCTTGCCATGATTCATTTCACGACTGCGACGAAACGCTTCTTCTAACACCGCAATGTCTAACCCTGGCAACACAAGCGATCGATCAATTCTCCGACTTCCCCGATCTGCCACTGTAAACGCCCAAATACTCACATTCTGTACATCGATAATCCAGTACTCTTTTACACCTAACGACTCATACAATAAGCGTTTCTCACCTCGATCGTCGGTCAAGGAAGAATACGCCACTTCAATCACCAAATCGGGAGCAGGATATATATCTAAATTGATAATTGTCGCTTCCCAAGGTACAGTTTCCGCATTCGCACCCAAGTAGAAGGAGACATCAGGCTGCACTTCTGCATATCCGCTCTTACGATAGGTACAGTTATCATGACCATCAATATCAAGACCGCGAAGCCCAGTAAAGATGGATATTGCAGCAATCACGATGTAATGATCACGAGAATGCGGATTTCCTAGTGCTGCCATTCCTTCTAACCTCATGCGTCCGTTGTAATAATAAGCCTTGACCTTCTCGTAAGCAGGATCGGCGGTGATTCGGACAAACTCTTCCCAAGTCATCGGAATCCAAGTGTCCATCTGCATCAGAGTGTTTAACTGACTCATGAGACTATTCCTTGTACGAATTGGTTTTATTTTAGTTCAGAAGTTCGGCTTCACAAGAACGCGATCGCACTTCTCGAACTATGCCTTTCAACCGATTTGTGCGGTGAAGATTCGTAACAGTGGAATCAACCCTCTAGAATAAAAGAACATTTTCATCGTGGATTAAACATTACTGCTTATGTCTGTTCTGGCGGTTATTCTTCTTTTGGCAGTTCTGATCTTCGTGCATGAACTGGGGCATTTCTTAGCAGCGAGGCTTCAGGGCATCTATGCAAATCGGTTCTCGATCGGGTTTGGTCCCATTTTATTCAAGTATCAGGGCGAACAAACCGAGTATGCGCTGAGAGCCTTACCACTTGGTGGATTCGTGGGATTTCCCGATGATGATCCAGACAGTACAATTCCGCCAGATGATCCGAATTTATTGAAAAATCGCCCCGTTCTTGATCGAGCAATTGTGATCAGTGCAGGCGTAATTGCAAATTTGATTTTCGCTTACTTTGTCCTTGTTGCGCAGTTGGCATTCGTGGGCGTGCCAACGGTTGCATACAATCCAGGTGTGATTGTGCCACAAGCGATCGCGCAAGATGTCGCCGCTCAAGCGGGAATTCAGGATGGTGATCTAATTGTCGCAATTAATGGAAAGTCTTTAGGGGCATCCGAAGCGGCAATGAATACGCTCAGACAAACGATCGAGTCGAGTCCAGGACAATCACTGCAATTATCGATCGAGCGTCAGGGACAGCCTGTTACAGTGAATGTCACTCCCAAAGATGACAATGGGAAAGGGAAGATCGGAGTCAAGCTACAACCGAATTTCAAAGTAGAGCGCAAGCATCCGAATAACCCGATCGAAGTTTTCACAATGGCGGCAAACGAGTTCCAGCGAATCGTCGTTCTAACGGTACAGGGATTCGGTCAATTGATTAGCAACTTCAGCAATACGGCGAATCAGGTTGCGGGTCCAGTTGCGATCGTAGCGACAGGTGCAAAAATCGCTCAAAACGACTTTGCAAGTTTGTTCAACTTCACTGCATTGATCAGCATTAACTTAGCAGTGATCAACATTCTGCCGCTTCCAGCGCTGGACGGTGGACAACTCGCGTTCTTACTCGTGGAAGGCATCCGTGGGAAGCCCGTTCCGTCTGGAATCCAAGATGGCGTGATGCAGACCGGATTAATGCTATTACTGGGATTAGGCGTTTTTCTGATCATCCGTGACACGGTGAATCTCATTCCACAGTGACAACTACTCGAAGACTCTCTGCAACAAAACAACGGGCATTAGAGATTCTGGTGCGGCTGAAAAAGCTTTATCCTGAAGCTCCTTGCACGTTGAATTATGAAACTCCGGTTCAGTTGATGGTGGCAACGATCCTTGCGGCTCAATGCACCGATGAACGAGTGAACACCGTTACGCCTGCCTTGTTTCGTCGCTTTCCTGATGCGGCAGCATTGGCAGGCGCTGATGTGTCTGAACTTGAAAACTTAGTTCGATCGACAGGCTTCTATCGCAACAAAGCCAAGAATATTCAGGCTGCCTGTCGTCTGATCATGGAAAAATATGGCGGCGAAGTTCCTCGATCGATGGAAGAGTTAACCAGCCTTCCCGGAGTCGCTCGCAAAACTGCAAATGTTGTCTCGGCTCATGCGTTCGGAGTGAATTTAGGTGTGACTGTCGATACGCATGTAAAGCGATTAACCTATCGATTAGGCTTAACCAAGAATACGGAGCCTGTAAAAGTCGAGCGGGATTTAATGAAGCTTTTACCCCAACCGGATTGGGAAAACTGGTCAATTCGATTGGTTTATCATGGTCGTGCTGTGTGTAACGCTCGAAAGCCAGAATGCGATCGATGTGTTCTCGCGGATCTCTGCCCTTCCGCTCATCTCGCTGATCCACCTGTAAAAATCTCGTAGCTATCACAACTTTTATGGGCTACTCAAATTGACAAGCCAAAATCAGCCGAATCAAGTGGCTTAACCGCTGAAAATCGAAGTCTGACATAATCAGCAAACCAACAACCAGAAGAATCGCGTAAATCAGGTTCCAATCGGGAAATCACTTCTTCTAAGAAAGCATCACGATCGAGCATTGCCAGTGCCGACGTAAACGGATTCGCAAAGGTTGAAAGCCACCCTCGAATATCAGTCGGAAGAGCAGTCGGACGAGGAAACAGAACGATTTCGCTGACTCTAAATCCGGTTGCTTCCAATCGAGAGCGATACTCTTCTACAGTTGGAAAGTACCAGGGATTGATTTGATCGGGGTCGATGCCGCGCTTGTTCAAAGCGGTATGCAAGGCAGTGACAATTTTTGAGACATTTCCATGACCTCCAAACTCACCAACAAATCTTCCTCCTGGTTTTAGCGATCGCCATACTCCTTCGATTACTCTGTCCGGTTGCTTCATCCAATGCAATACAGCATTACTAAATACAGCATCAAATTCGTTGTCGAAATTCAGATGATGACCATCGAGCAGCCGTACATCTAATCCCAGAAGGTTGGCTGATTGAATGAAGTTTGGACTTGAATCGATACCAACAACCTCACAACCGAACTCTTGCAGCTTTAGGGTCAATGCTCCGTCTCCACATCCTAGATCTAGAATTCTTTCTCCAGGGTTCGGGTTCAGCCATTCCACGACAGGCATTCCTAAATCGGAAACAAAGCGAGCGTTCTTAGCGTAGGTTTCAGAATTCCAAGTCTGTCCCATAAAGAGAATCTTCCAAATCTTGACGATTCAGTTAGGTTAACGTTTAGCACTGACTATAGCAGTCCTAAAATGAGTCGTGAAATGCAAGGTTGGTCGTGCCCCCTAGCCCCCAAGTTTGGGGGAACAAGAATCTTAGCCCCCAGAATTGGGGGTTTGGGGGCGTTCCAGATTTTACAACTCAAATCAGAAGAGATCGCTTGCATCGGGATCTAAAGGCAAAACTCGATCGAGAACGTAGAAAGCTGCGATTTTTGAGTAGAATCAAAAATAGTGTCTTTTATCAAAAGGTCAAACAACATTCATGGCTAAGAAGAGCATGGTGGAGCGCGAAAAAAAGCGCGAACGCCTCGTCGCCAAATATGCTGACAAACGTGCCGCGCTCAAAGAACAGTTTGCGGCAACAACCTCTCAGGCTGAAAAGCTGGAGATTCACCGCCAAATCCAACAGCTTCCCCGTAATAGCGCTAAAGTGCGGGTGCGGAATCGCTGCTGGGCAACGGGTCGTCCGAGAGGCGTGTATCGTGATTTTGGACTGTCACGCCATTGTATTCGTGAAATGGCACACGCAGGACTACTGCCCGGTGTCGTGAAATCTAGCTGGTAGAAAGATTTTGGATTTTAGATTGCGGCTGATCTGAAATCCAAAATTCTATTGACCACAACAGCGATCGATCCCCAAACTATCCATTAATAAATCGCTGACCGCATTGGCGATCGCGAATTCTCCATAAAAACTGTCTGAAAAATCAAACGCCTGCATTTCGGCAATAATCGCGATCACGAGTGATCCTAAGTCGTTTTCGTCTTCCATTCGGTGGCGCTTAAAGATTTGGGCAGCGCGTTTTGCAATTCTTTGGTTGGCGGGTTCTGGAAGAAACTCTTCATCGAGCCACCGCTGCAATTTTTCCTCAAGCCAAACTGCCTCCTGCTCTGGATGCTTGGCGGGCGGTAACGTAATCGGTGGGATGGGTTCAACCATAGCTTCTCCCCCAACTGACAAGGTTATTCAAACTATATCGTTTCAGTATCCCTGTTACAACGCTCTTGGAACGACATTATGCAAATTGATATGTCTTCGATTCTCGAAGGCTATGCACAAGGCTATTTTTTGATGTCGGATGAGTCAGGTAAAGATTTAGCCTGGTATACCAGTCGCGAACGGACGCTGATTCCTTTAGATGATCGCTTTCGATATCCTAAATCGCTGCGACGAGTGCTGAATCAAGATCGATTTACGGTGGCGATGAATCGATCGTTTATGGAAGTCGTAGAAGGGTGTGCCGATCGCGAATCGACTTGGATTTCAAATGACCTGAAAGAGATTTATTGGACACTGCATCAAGCGGGTTGGGCACATAGTTTTGAGGCTTGGCAGGGCGATCAGCTTGCAGGTGGAATTTTGGGGCTGGCGCTGCGCGGGGCTTTTATTGGAGAGTCGATGTTTTTTCGGATTCCGGATGGATCGAAAGTGGCGATGGTGAAACTTGTGG
>JADEXW010000347.1 GCA_015206935.1 Pseudanabaenaceae cyanobacterium LEGE 13415
CTGTTAAGGTTGGTGATTACATCGAAGTTGATCAAATGGCAGGAATTGTTGAAGAAATCTCAGTTCGGAGTACAACAATTCGGACAATCAACGGGGTGCATGTGATTGTGCCGAACAGTCGAGTTCTCGAAAATAGTGTGGTGAACTGGAACTATCGAGAGCCAGAATCTCGATTAGTGATTCCGATCGCGGTGGTTGATGAGAGCGATTCTTTGACTGTGATGGAGGCATTGTTAGCGGCGGCGCGTCAAGAACCGAGAGTGTTATCCTCACCGTCTCCAGAAGTGTATTTCAAGGGCTTAGATGTTGAAAATTCTATGCTGAAGTTTGAACTATTAGTGTGGATCGATCAACCGATCGAGATGGATTCGATTAAAAGCGCCTTACATTTTCTGATTGAAGCTGAGTTTCGCGATCGCGATCTGGATACAAAGGCGGCTCCAACTGATATTGTGCTGAACGATTTACCAACGATTGTTCAACTTCTGCAAAAGAAGGACTATCAAAATGGTTCAGCAGTACCCGTGATGCAGCCTGAAAAGCCGATTAGTGGCTGGCTTCTGCGTGATTTGCTCAGAAAAGTGAGCTATTTTCAGCACTGTTCAGATGTAGAACTACGACAGGTGATTGAGAAAGGCTATCGTAAGCGATTAGCAGCGGGTGAAGTGATTGCGCGAGAAAATGATCCTGGAGATTCGTTTTATCTGATTTTGTCGGGTGCGGTTGAAGTCGTTGTGGAATCTATCGATCGACAAGTTGCCGTTCGACGCGCAGGCGAATTTATCGGAGAGATGTCGCTGTTGTTGGGAACGCCTCGGAGTGCAACTTTAAGAACGATCGAGGATACGATTCTCTTTGTCGTTGATCACGGCAATCTTCAGAGTTTGTTGAGCAGTCATCAGGGATTAGCGGATCAAATTGCTGAGGAGTTGTCTCATCGACAGGAGATGCTTAAGAGTATGGGGGTGGCGGTGATGGAAGCGACGAAGGAAGAGTCGCGGTTTGAAGTGATTCGGAAGCGGATTCGATCGATTTTTGATCTTTAATTTTGAATGAATTTGTTCATGCTATGAACCTTTTCGACCCCTAAATCCCCCATTCTGGGGGACTTTGAGTAGCGATCGCACTTTTCAGTGAATGGGCAAACTTGTAGAGAAATTATTCTTATTTTGCTTGATGGATGCTGGACGGATTCGGGGGACGACTCCAAATATTGTTGCTGCGGCTCGTCAGCTTCGGCAAAATCTTACACCTGCTGAGAAGATCTTGTGGGAAGCGCTCAAAAAACGGCAACTCAAGGGCTGGAAGTTTCGCATTCAACCTCCTATCGAATCTTTCATTGTTGATTTCTACTGTCCTGAGTATCGATTAGTGATTGAACTGGATGGAGGAATTCACGATCGACAAGTTGAATACGATGCTGCCCGAACAGAGAAACTGAATCAGCTTGGTTATCGAGTGATTCGCTTTCGCAACCGAGAAGTCATGACAAATTTGAGTCGAGTCCTTCAGCAGATCAGTCACACGATTGAAAACTAGCCCAATCGATTCAAAGTTCTCCATAATAAGAGATTTTTACTGTGTAGACATAAATTGTTTTCACTTCGTTGCAAGCGGCTAAAGCCCCCTAAATCCCCCAAATTTGGGGGACTTTGAAGGTAGAAAGCGCCTTGGAATTGGAGAAATTTTTCTAGTTCAAAGTCCCCCAGAATGGGGGATTTAGGGGGCACTACCCACTCAAAACGAAGCGAACAACTCTTAATCAAACTCTATCGAATTCGGACGAAGCCTGCTTTTGCGATCGCCTCTTGAGCAGGTGTACTCAACATCAAATTCGCGTAGGCTTCACCTGCTTTTTGCTCAGTGCCATTGTTTTGTTTCACAATCACTGAAAGATTGCGGGTCAGCGGATAAGTTCCGTTTTGAAACGCGCTCGTATTTAGTTGATTGCGAGTCGGACAAGTAGCAAGCGGTTCTCGATAGGGCGCAACAAATTGAGTTGCATTCTTCCCGATCGGGATCGCTTTTACTGTACATTGTGGAACCACTTCAGGAGCCGAAGCAAAATAGATTCCACCTGGAGTTGATCCCAGTCTCCGGAGTGCTTCCGTTGTCGTTGAAACGATCTGAACGGATGAATCGAAAAAGGGTCGTTTGTTCAAAACCTGTTCGATGAAGAGTTCAACGGTTCCGCCTGATCTGGCATCGCGAGAAAAAGCAGTGATCGGTAAATCTGCTCCTCCAACTTGATTCCAGTTCTTGATTCGACCTGTGTAAATTCCGTTCAGTTGGTCGATCGTTAAACCCGAAACGGTTTGGGAGGGATGAACGGCGATCGCGAGTCCGTCAATGGCGATCGGGATTTCTCTTAAACTAAAGCCTTTTTGCTGTGCTTCTTGCTGTTCTTGCGGTGTAACAGGACGCGAGGACTGAGCAAACTGGATTTGACCATCAAGTAACATCCGAATGCCAGAGGTCGAACTGGGTGCGCTACCTGCGGGATCAACATAACGCAAACGAAATTCAGGGCGAGCCGCTTGGAGGGCAGAATCGACACTCAACCGCAACGGTGCCCAACTCGTACTGCCGCCATAATTAAAAATCCCAGAGGGAACGTTTTGCACATTTGCCCAATCGATCGTGGGATTGTCTGCTGTGATCGAAGGTTGAGGCGATGAAGAGAGATTCAAGCCCGATCGCTGAGTCAGCCACCAAGCTCCCGCACCGATTAAACTGCCTGTCACCAATAACGAAAGGAGTAAAGCGGGCGTTTCATTTTTCTGTGTCATGCTTCAAGCCCAAATTACGAGTTAAAGAAATCGAGAAACTAACTTGTAAATCAACTGAAAAACGATCGCGATCGCGAGTGTTACTAATCCTGTAAATCCAGCAATGATCAAGATATTCAGAAGCGGAATTCCAGGCGAAACGATAAATGCCGCTGCCCAATTGAGTTGTCCCACGAATCCGACGACGATGAGAGAAATGACACCCAGAATTAAGAAATCGATTTTTTCGATGAATCGTGCGAGTTGTGCGGCAATGAGAATTGCAACTAACACGAGCCAGAATCCAGCACTGATTAGAGTCGTCCCAAGTAAACTTACAAGCGCGATCGCAATAATTCCGCCCTCGAATCCGGTAAATAATGCACTGCTCAAAACCTCGATCGTTGAAAATCGGGGCAGTGTGATTTGACGACGACGAGGAGCGACTTTTTGCGGAGGTGGACTGATTGGCTGAGGTGCAACAGGTTTTGGAGTCAGCGCATCTAGCACTTCAGTTGCGGATTGATATCGATCGGCGGGAGTATGAAGCAACATGCGATCGAGAACATCTGCCAGATGCGAACTCACCTGAGCATAATTTCGCCATTTCCAAGTGTTGTTATAACTATCAAATAATTCTTGTGGCGCTTTATTTGTTAACAGCATCAAGCAAGTGACTGCTAACGCATATAAATCGCTACAAGGCAAGACTTGACCGCCTGACATTTGTTCTGGAGGTGCAAATCCAGCAGAGTAAATTCCAGTTGAACTTTGAAGCTGCCCAACAGCTTTCGTGACAAATTTTACGGCTCCGAAATCGAGTAGATAAAAGCGACCGTTTTTGTGACGAATAATATTTGAAGGTTTGATATCACGATGAATGGAACCGTTTTCGTGAACAAAATCTAGAATTCTGAGAACTTGATCCAGAACTTTGAGAATTTCTGTTTCTGGAAGTCTTCCGGTTTGTGCCAATTCTTCTTCAAGCGTTTGTCCGTCAATAAACTCTTGGACTAGATAGAAATATTTCTCTTCTTTTCCGGTTTGAGGATTGGCAACGGTTAATTCAAAGAATGCAAATAAATCGGGAATTTGTGGGTGTTCACGTCCTAATTGTTCTAAAACTTCGGCTTCTCGCTCAAATAAATCTTGTGCGATTTTGAGTTGAGTCGGACTTAAATTGCCAGAAGGTTGGAACTGTTTTACCACACATTGTCTGAACCCTGGAGTATAGCGATCGCGTCCCAAAAATGCCGCCCCGAATCCGCCTTTTCCTAACAGTTTCATCGGCAAATATCGCCCAGCCAAAATTAGCGGCATTCCACAACAAGTACAAAACTTTTGCGGAACCGATTTTAAGACACTCGGATCGTCCAAATCCGGCGCGTGATTCAGGGGACGGGCACAAGTTGGACGAGTGCAGTGTAGCTGCATAAATTCCTGATGCGGGACGTTTAGGTCTAAAGTAACTCAGTCAGTCGAGTACTGGCATTATGTATCAGGAATTCTCTATCGTCCCAGTTTTGCAAGAACGGATTTCGTTGAAACAATATGTCGATCGAGTCCCAATTCCTCTGGAGAAACACCGATCGCTAATGCCACTAATTGCGATAAGTGCAACACAGGTAAACCCAACGATTTCCCAATCACTTGTTCGACTTCGGGCTGACGAGAATCTAAATTCAAGTGACACAACGGGCAGGGAGTCACAATACAATCCGCCCCAGCGGAGATCGCTTCTTCGATATGGTTTCCTGCCATCTTAAAAGATTGCTCAGTTGCATAACTGGAAAGCGGCCATCCACAGCACTGCGTCCGACCTCGGTAATAGATTGGAGTTGCCCCGATCGCTTCAAACAAGTTCTCCATCGATTTGGGATTGAACGGATCATCGTAAGGGCGATCTTGTCCGCGTAACAAATAACAGCCGTAGAATGCGGCGCACTTCAAACCAGAGAGTTTGTGAGTGACTTTTTGAGCGATCGCCTCTAAGCCGTAATCTGCGACCAATGCCCAGAGTAAATGTTTAACTTCGCTCGTTCCTTTGTAGGGTGAACAGCCTTCTTTTTTCAAAAACCCATTTACTTGCTCTAAGTAATTTGCATCCGCCGACTTCAATCGTTCATCGACGTGCCCGATCACACCCTGACAAGTACTGCAATGAGTTAAAAGCGGCAGATTTAATTCCTCAGCCAATGCGATATTTCTAGCATTCACCGTATCTTCGAGCAGTTGCGAATCTTCCTTAAACGTTCCCGATCCGCAACAGGACGCTTTTTTCAGTTCAATTAATTCAATTCCCAGCGATCGAGTTACGGCTTTGGTGGATTGATCCAACTCGCGGCAAGCGCCCTGCGCCACACAACCGGGGAAATAAGCGTATTTCAGTGCCATAGCAATTTGTAGAGAAGCATTTGCTTTTGATGGTACTGCCGAATCATTACCGCTGGGAATCTTTCTGACTTATGCACAGATTGTTTTCGCTGCGGTTGAAACGGCTAAAGCCCCCTAAATCCCCCATTCTGGGGGACTTTGAAGGTGGAAAGCGCTCTGGAATTCTATAAATTCTTCTATCTCAAAGTCCCCCAAATTTGGGGGATTTAGGGGGCACGATCCGCCCCAAACGAAGTGATTCAGAGACTCTTACCTACAGGATTAGGTGAATCTTGCTCGATTAATTATTCGATCGCCAAAAACTTCAAAAACGAGATTCACCACAGAATCGTGGCAAAATATTTTCCGCGTCCTTCAATCTGATGAGTGTATTCACAATTCGGATTAAGATGAAAAAATGCTCAAAACCGTATCGTGACAAACACCAGATATCGGCTGAGTACGTTCTTTCGTTTAGTGAGATTTGTTGCTGCTGCAACTCAAGAGGAAATATGAGCGAGACTGAAATTTTTGATAAAGTCCAGAAAATCGTAGCGGAACAACTCGGCGTAGATGCTGAGAAAGTCGTTCCCGCTGCAAGCTTTGCGAACGATTTAGGTGCAGATTCACTCGATACCGTCGAGCTAGTCATGGCACTTGAAGAAGAATTCGACATCGAAATCCCCGACGAAGCGGCAGAAGAAATTGCTACTGTTCAATCCGCCGTGGATTACATCAGCGGAAAAGTTGCAGCCTCCGCATAATGAGCGGGAGTTGGG
>JADEXW010000348.1 GCA_015206935.1 Pseudanabaenaceae cyanobacterium LEGE 13415
GAGCAGTCGCCATTTTTACGTTCAATTTTGATGAGATCCCATTCCATCGATTTGAAGTTCAATTTTGTAGCAAAAAGGAGAAGGAAATTGATGCTCTAAATGAGCCAATGTAGTTGACGGGAGACAGTTGTGGATGAAAAGACTTGAAAGCCGTATTGGGAAGGTGAATCAGAGAACCCAGAAATCGCGAATACATAATCGCCATCAACAGGAAGAACAATATCGTCGCTTGGTTTGAGCCAATTTACCCCTCCTGCAATCGGATCTCGACTTCCGGGGCGATACAAAGACCATCGGGATCGGTCTCCACTTAGCCCACCAACATAAATTGACTGTCCGGCTTTACCTGCAAATTTGTATAGGTTTGTGTCTGAACCTCGCAGCAGATTATCTCTAACAGGTTTATTTAGCACCAAGTCTGGAACTTCCGCCAAATCCCACAATCGGAAACGATAGCCTGCCTCGCGGTTCTCCTGATTACTTAATAAGAGAGTGTAAGCACCAGATTCAGTGAGCGTAAAAGGCGCAACATCTCCTGTCGCAAATCCCTGAAAGTATCCAAGAGAAAAAACTTCTTCTCGGCTTGGACTCAGCAGCGAAACTGAAACTGCACCACTCCCGCCGATCGCTGGATCTGCCAACATCCCGTCAAACAGCAATCGCTGTCCTGCCTCACCTGCAAAGGTATACTCATGCACCGCGCGAGCTGGGATTGGCTTAACAACTTCTGCATTAAAAGCAAGCGTGCGACGACCCCGAAATGGCGCTGGTACATCATTGAGTAACTCAATCAACTCATACTGATAATTGGTTGCGCCGTATACCGCCTCGATCACCAGCGTGTAATTTCCAGATTGCTGTAATTGTGGAATCTCGAAATCACTGTATGTGGTAGTCGTGTAAACGACACTGCCGTCAGGACCGAAAACTCGAATTGTAAGCCACTGTTGAGCAATATCTTGTCGATCAAACAACAGTCGTGTTCCTGCTGTTGCAGTAAACGTGCGTCTAATCGGTTGACCTATGACAACTGTTCCGGTTTGCACTCCTGCAATACCGCTATTTTGTACCGCAGCAGGAGTTGTATCTGTAACCGTAAATGTATAGTCAACAGGATTCGAGGAAATACTGCGAATGATCAGCGTGTAATCACCATTCGCAGGTAGCATTGCCTTGAAATCTGCCGATCTGCTTGTAGGTGAAGACGCAACAATTTGATTGTTATTACCGCGCAATTCCCATTGAGCTTGATCGTTCCAAGAAGGGGCTGCTAAATCAAATGACAATTGCTGTCCAGCGTGACCTGTGAAGCGGTATAGATTGGCAACTACTCCTGCTGCTAATTGCCCAGATACAGCCTGGTTGAACGGAAGTGATGGAGCTTTTGCCTCGTCTGATAGACGAAATTGATAAGAGCCAGTCGAATTACTGCTTCCACCAATAACGAGACGATAAGTTCCAGACTCTAGCAAGTTGAAGACTGCTTGAGTTGGTTGGGTTGAGCTATCAAATGCCAGCGCTTGACTGGGAGCAAAGACGCGCACTCTTAGATTAGAGTGACCTTTTAGAGTTTCCAGGAACAATCCTTTTCCGGCAGTTCCCTCAAAGGTATACACATCTTGCTCACCTTTGCGGACAATTTCACCCTCAATCACTGTTTCCAAGATGAGCGATCGCGAAATGGTATCAGATGCAGCAAGCTGAAACTGATAAGTGTGATGTGTCGAATCTGCATTGCTCATTACAAGCAGATATTCTCCACCTACAGTCACTTCAAACTCATAATCCTGCCCGATCAGGTCACTATGGTAGATTTGTCCACCTGGACCATACAACGTCCACTGATTTCTGCCCTGCCCTTCGGTATCTAGATACAGACGCTGACCCACGATCGGGCTGAATCGGTAGACTTGGCTCTCCTGTCTTCCAGGAGCGAATGATCCTGCTTGTAGCTCGTTTGTTGTGAAGGACAGTACAGGAGCATCTTGCTTATCAAGTAACCGGAAACTGTAAGTCCCCGCACCATAACTTCTCGGCATGGTTGCAAAGCCATCGACAAAGATGTGGTAAGTTCCTACCTCCTGCAAAACTAGCAAACTTTCTTTCCAAGGTTCAGCCAAGTTAAGTGGATGGATGCGCTGACCACTGGGACTTTCAATAATTAAGCGGGTAGCTTGGTTCGCCACCGTCAGTGCATCGATGAAAATCTGCTGCCCGATCCGCCCTTCAAACGTATAGA
The DNA here is from genome assembly GCA_015206935.1 of Pseudanabaenaceae cyanobacterium LEGE 13415. GTDB lineage: Bacteria > Cyanobacteriota > Cyanobacteriia > Leptolyngbyales > Leptolyngbyaceae > Leptolyngbya. Next base: position 2,240 of record JADEXW010000348.1, read on the forward strand.
TATCTCGTTCTCCAGCCGATTCGATTACACCTGAGATTGGAGTCGAGATCGTCTGCTGAAGTGTGATTTGAGTCAACGTGAAGTTTGGATCGACCAGTTGAATTTTGTAATCAAGGGTGGGATAGCCTTGCCCTTGCATCACTAACAAGTACTCGCCATCATCGGGCAGCAGAAACTCCCAATCGTAGCCAAAATTCTGACTTTGCACTGCTCCCCATAATGGGACAAATTCACCACTGGGGCTGTATAAGCTCCAGACATTACCGCCACCCCAAGAGTCTCTAGAAACAGTACCTTGCTGATCTACAAATAATAACCGTCCCTTCTGAGCGGTAAATCGGTAAAGCGTCGTGTGGTATGAACTGCCTATCTGACCGATTTCAGCAATCGCAGCATCAATCTCAAGTTGCTCAACGTCCTGGACATCGATGAGGCGAAAACTGTAATTTCCTGTGGTTTCGTATCGCCCATCGATCATCACCGTGTAAGTGCCAGCCTCAGACAGTGTAAAGAGATTCTTGGTATCCTCTGTTGCAATCTCGCGGGAACCGTACACCACTTTGCCGCTCGGTGAGATGATCGTGATCTCTACACCGTAAGAGGATTGTTGAGTCAGCGTGTCAAGATAGAGTTGTTGACCGACTGTTCCACTGAAGGTGTAAAAATCACGCTCTCCGACTTCTGCTATCCTGCCCGATTGAGGAGCAGTTAGCATCGTGTTTAGATCAAGCGGTGCGCTGATAAATGGCGGTTGAGTTAGGCGAATTTTATATTTTGTGGAATCATTTGCAGTGACCCCAATGCCACGCATTACGAGAAGATACTCTCCACTCACAGGCAGCACACCTTCCCAATCGTAGCCAAATAAATTTCCAACGATCGGTTGTCCACTAGGAGTAAAGACTTGCCAGTTATTCGATGACCATGAACTGCCAGAGAAAGGTCCTTGCTGGTCGATGTAGATATGCTGTCCAGCTTCAGCCCTGAATCGGTAGACTGCACTCGCTTGAGGATCAATCAAGCGCGTATCTACTTCCGCGATCGCAGTATTCATTAAAATCTCAGCACTCGATTGCTTTGTTAAAACCTGAAACTTGTAGTCTCCAACAAAATCAAGTTTGCCTTGGATTGCAATGCGATACGATCCCGCTTCTTCGAGAACAAGTAAGTTGCGGGAATCTTCGTTCGCGAATTGATTCGCATATATGATGCGACCTGTTGGGCTGTAGATGACAACTTCTGCCTCAGCCGTACCAATCGGATCGAAATAAATCTGCTGCCCAATTTTTCCAGAGAATGTGTATTGATGCTCTTCTCCCAGCGAAGCGATTCGTTGATTTACAACTTGATCGATGAGAAATTCTGTCGATCCTTCCGTGAACGGTCGAATTGGTGGCTGTGAAAGAGCGATTTGATAGCTTGCAGTTGGGCTGGCATAGTACGGGTTCCGCAGCAACAGGAAATACTCGCCTGTATCGGGTAGCTGAATTTTTGCGTCACCTTGAGCATCTCCTCCCCAACCGTAGGCAAGCGCAACAGGTTCACCGTTGGGTCGGTACAACCGCCAATTCTGATCTTTCAAAAGATCAACATAAATAGTTTGATTTGCTTGTCCATTGAATCTGAACGCTAGAGTTGGTGTATTTGCAGAGAAGTTTCCGCTGATTGGGCGACCCATCTCGATCGCAGTGGCTTGACTTTTCTGTAACAACTGGAAGCGAACTTCAGTTGGAGAAGCATCGGTATTCTCCAGAATGATGTAGTACGTTCCTGATTCATTTAGCTTCAATCGATCGTAATCATAATAATCCACCGGACCACTCAGAAGTTCATGTCCGCTAGCAGCAACAATTCTTACCCTTGCTCTAGAAATACTTAACGTATCCCAAAAGAGTTGATCTCCAAGAGTTCCAGTGAATTGATAGATCGTCGTTGTATTTGGATTGAGCGTTACAGAGTGAGTCTGAGTTGATGGCAACGGTGTTGCTTGGCTAAGATTCAAAACTTGATAGCGGTAGCTACCATCACCTAAAAAGTTTAACGTGTACGTGCCAGTCTGAGGCAGATAGGAAAAGCGTCCCTGTGCTGGTTGAGAGTCCTCCGAGGAGTTCCAGATCTGGATCACTCTGTTTGCTGCGTCGCGTAGCTCAATAGGAGGAGCGAAGCGATTATACGGAACTTGGCTATCAAAGTAAATTAGTGTTCCTGCATTTGCAACGATCGTCTGGTTCGCACGTCCGGTGCCACTGTAAACAACTCCAAATCCAGATGGAGTTATGATTGATCCAGTTGTCGTTACATCACTCACTTGAAACGTAAAACTTTCCCCAGCAGAAGCGCGATTTAGATGAGTGACTAGTGTGTATGTGCCTGAAGTGGGAAGGGTTACTTCGAGCAGTTGGTTAGCGCTAGAGAAATTGATCAAAACTTCCCCGCTTGGCGAGAGTAGCTTCCAAAAGGCATTTGAATTTGGAGTCAGGCTAGTCAGTCGCAAGCGTTGTCCAGCTTGACCATCAAGACGATAAGCCCGATCCTCAAATTGTTGTAAGTTTGCCGTGATGGGTGCATTTAAACTCAGCGATGTCATCTGACTGATAGCAGCAAGCTTAAAGCGGTATTCTCCAGTCGTCTCGCCAATACCATCAATCTCTAGCTGATATGTCCCATTCTCGAAGAGAGTGAAAGTTTTTTCATTTTGATCCAGGCTCTGCAAAGTGCTATTGATATATCGGCTTCCGTCTGAACCGGACAAGACCAGTTGAACGTTTGTTCGCGAAAAGGTATCAAGATGGAATTGCTGACCACGCATTCCACTGAACGTATAAACGTGGCGTTCTCCTTTACCAGTAATCGAACGTCGTTGTTCAATTGTGGGTGACTGTGAGGTAAAGGTGAGGGTTTCTCGTAATGTTTGAGGCAGAAGGACTTGAAATTCGTAAGGAACAGATGCTGTTCCGTCGCCTTGTAGCGATAAGAGATAAGTCCCGGTTGCAGGCAGCACGAATTCACGATCGCCCGACAAATTGCCAGTCGTGGCTGTTGCAATGTCCGGCACCATCTGGGCGGCTGGTCCGAACAAAATGAACTGTCCCTGCGTTGATTGTCCTTTTGCATCCAAATAGATGCGTTGACCTTCCACTCCAGTGAATTGGTAGAGATGGGTTGCAGAGCCAGGTTCAAGCGTTGCTCTACGGGTAGGCTGCTCTGTCAACTCAAGCATTTCAGCCTGATTCATACCGATGAAGCTAAATCGGTAGCTTCCTGTTGCTTCGCCCAATCCATCGACTTCTAACGTATAGGTTCCTGAATCTGGCAGTGTGAAAAACGTATCAACATTCCAGCGTAAATTGTAATTATTGAGAAGGCTTCTGCCATTGGGCGCAGTCAAAGTTAATGCAACTTCAGTTCTCGTCTGAGAGTCAAAATAAACACGCTGTCCAGCGACACCAGAAATGGTGTAGCGATGGCGCTCACCCTTAACTTGAATCGAACTTGCAACAACACTGGGTTGGGCAGAAGAACCGATTGTGATAGTGCCTCGATCTAGGGATATTGTCAAATGTGGTGTACGAGAGAATTAAGCCGCATCTTTTTTCTGATTTAAATGATCGCGTTCTCCCTCACGAATGCCATCTGTAAATTGAACTCCTTCAATCACCTCCGCCAATCGATT
>JADEXW010000349.1 GCA_015206935.1 Pseudanabaenaceae cyanobacterium LEGE 13415
CAATCCGATTCCATTGTTTCAGCGAAGAGTTTCGCAGCATGGCGACCCCTCCAGATTCTCTTGTCTCTAAATTATCCAACTGAAAGAGTCCTTGCTCACAGTTTCAACACAAACCTACACCTGTAAGGGATTTAGGGGGCGAAGGATCTGTCGCATTAACAGATTGATTTGGTATCACAGCGGTCGATCGATTCATCCAACGTTGGTTTTTACCGCCAATATTTCCACGGATTCCCGCTGCGTATGATTCAACGAATCCCCGTATTTCTACAGTTAATTTCTCAGCGCTTCATCAAAACCTAAAACTCTTTTCAACCGCACTTCTAAACAACTCAATCCCTAATATTTCGGCAATTCAGGACATTCAATAAACTCCGAAACCCCTTACCCCAAAACAACAATCTTTACCCCATCAAATTAATCGTTCCACTTTTAAAATCGCGTGTAGTATGCACCAATAGGAGTGTCATTTCTTACATCAAGGAGGCTTCCGTAGCGATACTTAGTAGAGCGAATAACACCCGAAAAAATTGTAAATTACAGTCAAAACAATCCTCATAAACTGAGGAATTTAGAGTGATTTCTATCCGAAATTCGCTCAATTTTTATTCGCCCAAAACACTTAACAGCAATGGCTTCAGAGATTTCCCAGCTTTTTTGAATCGAGTTGTTTATCCTTGCAAAAACCTGGGCAGTCTAAGTTCGTTACACAAGAGATTGATCTTGAATCGATTTCTAATAGAGTACCAGAATTTCTGTTTACTTTGCGTGTAATCACCCAAACCAGATTGCGATATCTCGATCGCAAAACACCTGTTACTCATTCACTTACAGCGGGCTAACAAACAGTGGTTAACGTCAAGAGTTTATTCTCAAAAAAATCAAGGGGGGTTGGCATTGAGTTAGCCGCCGATCGCCTAAATATTGCGCTCCTTCGCAAACAGGGTCAAGGCTTTCGGCTCGGTACTTATGCCACGGTTCCCATTCCTGAAGGTGTGTTTCAAGAAGGGCAAATCACCGATCCGCCCGCGATGGCTGAGATTATTCAAGCTGCGTTAGCCGAACACAAAATTAAAGTGAAACAGGTGGCAACCGCAGTTCCCGGTGGACGCGATACGGTGACACGAATTATTCCCGTTCCGGCAGAACTCGACGATCGAGAATTGCGCGAAATGGTTCTCAATCAAGAAGCAGGCTTGTATTTGCCATTCCCTCGCGAAGAAGCGGATGTCGATTACCAAAAGCTCGGTCTGTTCGTGGATGAAGATGGAATCGAAAAGGTTCAAGTTCTCCTAGTTGCCACGCGCAAAGAAGTCACGGATACCTATTTGAATACGTTTCAGCAAGCGGGATTAACCGTCGATGTTCTCGAAGTGAGTAGCTTCTCGTTGATTCGGACGATTCGCGAACAGTTGCGTCAGTTTGCCCCTCAAGAAGCCGTGGCACTGGTAGATATCGAATTTGAGAATACTGAAATCTCGATCGCGGTTGATGGTGTGCCTCAGTTTTCGCGGACGGTTCCGATCGGGACATATCAAATTCAGTCTGCACTCTCAAGAGCAATGAATTTGCCGCCCTCGCGCAACATTGATTTGCTCCAAGGCATGACGATTCCAACTGCGGATTCTAACCGTCCCGGTGGCAATCCAGGTGCGGCAGCCATGTTGCGAGTGTTGGGAGAACTGAGCGACGAACTTCGTCGATCGATTGATTTCTATCTGAATCAAGGCGAGAACCTGGAAGTCGCACAGGTGATGTTAGCGGGCCCTGGAGCCGCGATCGGGCAATTGGATGAATTTTTCACACAGCGATTGAGTCTGCCTTGTAGCTTGGTTGATCCGATCGCATCGTTGTCGCTCGGAGACAGTGAAATTCCTGAAAATCTTCGTCCTGGTCTGGGTGTTGTACTCGGTTTAGGACTGCGGGAGGCGTGGTAAATGTACAGTTTAGATGTCAATTTTCTCAACGATCGACCAGAAATCAAGCCCGATAAACGGCGCGGTGGTGTTCGGAATAAACCTTCGATTTCGCCCGACGATCGCCGCCCTTTGTATCTGGGATTTGCTGCACTGGTGTTCTTTCCAGCGTTGTCAGCGGCACTGCTTGGGATTCTGACGCTCAGAAATGGCGACTTAGAGAAGCAGCAAGCGGATCTCGATGTGCAACTCGGCAATTTAGAAACCGAGAAAAAGAACTTAACGAAGTTTCAAGAAGAAGCGAAACAAGCGACCGCAGAAGCAGAAGCACTGGCTTCCGTGTTTAACCAGATCAAGCCTTGGTCTGCAATGACTCAGGACATTCGCGATCGGCTGCCTGCAACGATCCAACTTGCTTCGATTACTCAAGTAGCTCCAGCAGCAGCGGCGGCTCCTCCAGCAGGAACCACTCCAACGACACCTGCTCCACCCGTTTCTTCTCGAATTCAAATTCAAGGGACGGCGAGTTCGATGAATGATGTCAATGACTTTATGTTGACGCTTCAGCAATCGAACTTCTTGAGAGCCGACCAAACCAAAGTTGTAAGTGCGGAGTTGGGTGAGGAGAAAACGTTGCAGATTCCGAAATTCCCAGGAGTTGAGCGGGAAATGGGGCAATTCAAAGCACCTCGCTTACCGAGAAGAGTCACCTTCACTATCACAACGGCAATCAATGATGTGCCTGCCTCGGAGCTGATTCGAGAACTCGATCGTAAAGGTGCAGTAGGCTTAGTCACTCGGATCGAAGCCTTAAAACAACGCGGTGTCATTTCGGAAACTGCGACCCCGAAATCGCCCACCCCCGCAACGACTCAACCAGACGGAGCGAAGAAGCCATGACCGCTGATTTTATTCCTGATTCGGAGTTTGAGAATACTCCAAACTATCCCACGGCGTTTGGGATCACATTTACGCCAACCATTAGCGGCGTTCTCTTGGGTGTATTAGGTTTACTCAGTGCAGGTGCATTGATCAACTATCTAGTGATGCCTGCTTGGGAAGCGAATCAAACGTTGAGTACATCGGTGCAAGAGAAAACTCAACAGCTTGAACAACAAGGCGCAATCCGTAAGCAAATCCAAGATGCTAAAGATCAGTTAGCGAAAGCGAAACAGAAACGCGATCAGGTCTATGGACTGTTTGCGAACGAGAAAACCTTAAATACGCTCTTGTTTGATCTCAATCAGTTGATCGAACGAAACAATGCTGGATTACTTGCAGCAAGAAATACTAAGTTGAATGCTTGTCCTGTCTATGTACGGCAGGCATTCACAACTCCGGGGGGCGCTCAGGAGTTTGAAGATCGATTTGGAAAACTGGTCGCAGAAGCGAAATTGCATCGATTTAAGCCGAGTGAAACAGGCGCGATCGTCATTAATGATGGTTCACTGGGTACACCGATCGACAACAAACTAAAGCGTCAATCGATCGATGTCGAGATTCGCGGCAACTTCAATCAAACGCAATCGATTTTTAGAACGATCGAGCGTTTACAACCGTTGATCTTGGTTCGCAACCTGAATGTGAAAGTGGTTGATAACAAAATCGCGGAAGGACTGTACGAAATTCAACCCGATGGCACGATTCGCTATCTCACGAACTGCCAACCGGATAATCAAATCACAACGACCTTCCAAATGGATGCGCTGATGCCGTTAACCGATGTCGATCGTAAAGCGATTCAAGCGATTCAACAGGCTCCAAAACCTTAACCGTTTCGAGAAGTTCAACGCTTTAAATTTTCCTGCTTCCCAATTCTTATTCCCCCGTCTAGGAGTGTGACCCCGTGAAAGAGCTTCGAGCAATCAGTATTGCAACTGCCGCGACCCTTGCCCTGGTCAGTCCTGCCGTCGCGAATCCGACTCAGGTAACGAATGTGCGCCTCAACCCGAATGGGGCTGGCTTTGATGTCGTTCTCGAAACCCAGGGCGGAAAAGCGCCGCAAGTCTTCAACGTCAATCGTGGCAATACCTGGAATGCGTATGTGTTTAATGCCCAAATCACTCAGCCATTCCGTCAGAACAATCCCGCGCCTGGAATTGCTCAAATCTCAGTGATTCCCTCTGGTGCAAATGGAGTTCAAGTCACCGTTGTCGGAACCAATGCAGCCCCGATCGGACAAATTGCTGCTCGAAATGAACAAGGCGTGATTTTCAATGTGTCCGGTGCGGGTGGTGGTAGCACTCCAACGAATCAACCGAATGCAGCCGTTCCCATGAATGTTCCTGCTCAGGCACAATCGACTCCTTCAGCTTCCTTACCCACGGCTCCGGTTGCTCAAGCGTTACCGAATTCAACAACTCCGGTGGCTCCATTTGTTCCCAGCGCTCAAGTACCGAATCAAGGTCAGCCGAATGTTCCAGTCGCTCCAGCTCCACCGCTGTTGAGAAGAGCGATCGCGCCTCCGGTGGGTGATCAAGCGATTTCGCAGATTGATGCCTCACCCACAACGATCGACTTAGGCACAAATGAGCGAATTCCCCGATTGGTATTGAGAGATGCGCCTGTTCGAGAAGTCTTATCGTTGTTAGCTCGTGCAGCAAGACTGAATTTAGCATATACAGAGCCACCGAGTGCCGGACAGCAAGGACAGCAGGGTGCTAAGTCGAATGGTCCGACGATCTCCCTGGACATTGAGAACGAATCTGTGCAGGATGTGTTTAACTATGTATTACGAGTGGCTTGTGTAGCGCCAACACTTGCTGTAACTAATGCTGGTGGCTTCACACAATGTGCTAGTTTAGAGGCGAATCGAGTGGGACGAACTCTGTTTGTAGGACCACGTCTGCCCGATGATGCGAGAAATTCCATTACTCGAACCATCCGTCTCAATCAGGTCTCTGCGGCTGATGCGGCTGGTTTTCTGACGACTCAAGGTGCAGAGACTCAAATTCAGTATGAGCAAATTCAACTTCAAACGGTTGGAGAGGGAGCAGCAGCCCGTACCATTGAGATTCGGACACCAACAATTCTGCCGCTAAGAGCGAATGATGGTTCTGCACCATTGATCCTCAGAGGTGTTTCTATTTCCACGAATGCACGATTGAATAGTGTCACGCTCACTGGTTCCCCTCGCAAAATCGAAATTGCAACCCGGTTACTCGGTCAATTAGATGCCCGGAAGCGCCAAGTCGCACTCAATGTCAAAATTGTTGACGTGAACTTGCTGAAAACTGATGACTTCAATACCAGCTTCTCGTTTGGGGTGGGTAATAACTTCTTTAGTGTCGATCGAGGTGCAGCACTCTTTAACTTTGGTTCCGTTCGCCCACCGACGAATGCAGAAGTGTCAAACTCACTCACCGGACGACCAATCACAGGTAATCTATTTCCTCAAGGTGTTGATCTTGAGCCGTTCTTAGATGCTCCAAGCGGTGCCCCTTACTCCGGAGGAAGAACTAACGTCCCTATTTTCAATGATATCAGCACTGCTCGTCCGCCGTTTGGAACGTCTAATAATCCACTCCAACCAGGAGTTACGGAAATTACTCCTCCGACAAGAGATGCAGTAACTGGACGTATTACTGACCCCGGAAGCGTAACTTTCGGGTTGCCCACGTTGTTTCAGTTTCCTAGTCGCTTCCTCGCTCGATTGCAGTCGCAGGTAACCAGCGGAAATGCAAAGATTCTCACTGATCCGACCGTCGTTGTTCAGGATGGTGAAACTTCTACCGTGAAATTGACTCAAGAGGTTTTCAGTGGGTTCCGTCGCTCAGGTTTCCTTATTGAAGAGCCGATTATTCGGGAAGCTGGATTGATCCTCAAATTGGTGGTTGATCGGATTGATGACAATGGCTTTATCACACTCCGGGTAAATCCAACCATTTCTGCACCGTCTAACTCAGTCACCTCACCGCAAGGACAAATCACACTGATTACTGGGCGTAGCATCGAATCTGGTGCGATTCGAGTTCGTGATGGGCAAACCTTGATTC
>JADEXW010000350.1 GCA_015206935.1 Pseudanabaenaceae cyanobacterium LEGE 13415
GAATAAATTCCCGCAATTTATTTCTACAGACATAGCTTATCGTGAATGCGGGTGAGGAGTAATTCGTAAAGAATGCCTAACCGACACACTAAGCCGTTAGCCCTTCAACGCGGTTTGGAGCATGGAATTTCATAATCCCTGATCGATCGAATCCTAGCTCGACAGTGACTCTAAACTTAGAAAACTAATAGTTTTCTGGGTCTCTCTAATGGTGGATCGAAGTCGTCCCACTTTTGATAGTTTGATCTCAAAATTGTACCTCGTACAGTTTGGGCAAGTATTACTTCCTTGTCGATGCACATCCTGTTCGAGGAGCAAAGTTATCATGGCTTATACAAATCGTCCGGTCACTGAAGCAGCCGTTATTCCTGTCGCAGCCGATTATCATGATCGGGTTCGTTGGGGCCCGATTCTCGCTGGCTTGTTTGTGGCATTCGTTTCACAATTAATCTTGAGTGCAGTGGGTGCAGCAATTGGTGCATCTTCGATCGCAAATTCTGGTACGCCCCGTTCTGATACAGGTGGAGTCGTGAACGCGGTCGGAGTTTGGGCAATTATCAGCTTGCTGATTTCGTTGTTCATTGGAAGCTGGGTGATGGCTCGTGTTTGTGGTTCGATGAACCGAAGTACAGCAATGCTTAATGGTGCCATTCTTTGGGCACTCACGCTGGCACTGAGTGCGTATCTCTTAGCAAGGGGGATCACAGGCGCATTTGGTTTAGCGGTTTCGACTGCGGCGAACGTGGCAGGTGCTGCACTGCCTCAGACGGGATTGCCGAATGTCGATCCGAATGCAGCAACGCCGAATGTCACGGCTCAAGGTGCCAGGAATATTGCAGACACGGCTGCGAGCGCAGGCTGGTCGTTTGTGATTGGGTCGCTGTTAGGTTTAGCAGCTTCGATTGCAGGTGCAGCAGTCGGAACTCGTAAGCCTCGAACAGTTTAGAAATTGAAAGAGGGATAGGGTTTCATCATTTACTTAGCATTTTTACGAAGCCCTTTTTTCTTCTTTGATAGAAGTGAAGCTGTTAGCTCTCTTCTGTTCAACCGAGGAGTGATTTAGAACAATGGGAGGCGTAGAAATCAATGAGTAATGCTCTGCAAAAGCTAAATTGTCGCTTCTTTCAGCATTGGCAAGTTGCACTTGGAATGATCAGTGCTGCACTGCTTTCTACATCTACCCTGCATCCTGCTTCTGCCGCAGAGCGCCTTTTAGTTTCTAATGGCACAACTGAACGAACTATCTCTGTGAAGTCGCTTGCAAGGTATGCTCAAACCGGAACAGTCGATGAGGAATTAGCAGCTTATGCTCGATCGCTTCCTCCAGAGCAACTAAAACGCTTACAGCAAGTCCTTAACGCTCAATTTCCATTCGGTGCTGTGCAGGTTTCTCGGCTGGTGGAAACGCCAACTGGCATTGGTTTTCTAAAACGGCTTCAACAAATTATTCAAGCAGGCACTCCAGAAGCAAGCGTGAAGGCGCTACAAACAGCATTTGTCCGAGCAGCAGAAGATTCACGAGGTTTAACGCTCCTGAACCTATTGGAAAACTATCCGACTTCAGAAGTTAAGATCAATTTACCTCGTGCTATTGAAGTAACTCAAGGTGTAGAAGCGTTAATTAAGCAAACCAATCAAGCAGTAGCCCTAATTCAACAGCAATCTAGACAGCCCTCAACCCGCGTTTCAGGGTTAGCAGATCTAACCCAAACAGGACAATTCCAATGGAACAAACAGACGTTGACGATCGAGGATCGCGATCGTTCTCGAACTTTCCCGATTGATGTATATCTCCCGCAATCCACGACTTCGCGCCCTGTGATTGTGATTTCTCATGGCTTAGGTGGTGATCGCTCAACTTTTAGTTATCTTGCTGAACATTTAGCATCGTATGGATTTGTGGTTGCTGTCCCTGAACATCCTGGAAGCAATGCTGAACAAATGCAAGCTTTGCTGTCAGGAACGGTCGATCAACTGATCCCAGCTCGCGAGTTTATCGATCGCTCTCTCGATGTGACGGTTTTATTAAATCAACTAGAACGCCTTTCTAATTCAAGATTGCGAGAACGATTGAATATGCAGCAGGTCGGTGTGATTGGGCAATCGTTTGGAGGATTCACGGCGCTGACTTTAGCAGGAGCGCCAATCGGTTTTGAGCAACTTCGTGCGGATTGCTCAAAAGTGGAAAACTTGTTTAACTTCTCATTAACGCTTCAGTGTCGAGCGCTATCGCTTCCTCAAAGACAATACAATCTAGTTGATCCTCGAATTAAAGCTGCGATCGCGATAAATCCCCTGGATAGTCGCATTCTAGGACAAGCAGGATTGAGCCAAATTAAGATTCCGCTCATGATGATTTCAGGGAGTGCGGATACCTTAGCACCTGCATTCCCTGAACAGATTCGTCCCTTTACCTGGCTTACAACACCGAATAAATACCTCGCTTTGATGCAAGGTGGAACGCATTTCTCAACATTGGAGGATTCTACAGAGTCATCTGCAACCGTCGGTCGTCAATATGCTGAAGCATTGAGTACAGCATTTTTTCAACGCTACTTGAGCAATCAACCTGCTGAACAATCTTATCTATCCGATGCTGACATTCGTCGCTTGAGTCAGAAGTCATTGCCGTTGTATTTAGTACGATCGCTAACGCTTGATGAGTGAGAAGCACTATCGCTAAGTGATAGCTATCCTCTAGTCTTACAATCGACCCTGAATCTTGCGAATTCCTGTCTGGGCACATCCTTCGTCTCGGTCTCCTGTGGGTGCGCCACCAATCCCGATCGAGCCAATCACCTCGTTGCCTGATCGTATTGGTAAGCCACCGGGCAATGCAATCACTCCCTCGAAACTTGCTAAAGCTGGAGTCGTTGCGACCCGTTTTGCAAACTCTGCACTCGGTATGCGAAAGGTCAATGCCGTGTAAGCTTTACGCCTCGCGCTATCGAGAGTATGTAAGCCTGCGTCATCATCGGTCATGGCGATTTTAGTATTTCCGCCTCGGTCAAGAACCACAGCACTCACGCGAAAGCCTTGCTCTCGACATTGTGCGATCGCAGACGTTGCGGCTTCGCTTGCAAGTTCTAACGAGATTTGCTTTTCAGTTCGCACAGCTTGAGCAAAAGCATAAGTTCCACTGACTGCTAAGAGCGAAAAGACAACTGTACCGACAACTACCTTTGCACGTTTTTGCACTTGAAACTCCTCACACCATTGAACTTCGGAATTACGATCGACAAACCAGCACGAGTTCTACGATCGAGCTTTAATCAGAGTGTATGCTTTTTCAGAACTTGTGTAAAGGGCGAGAAAAAGAGGGTTTTGCTAATCTTACTCCATCGCTTAACGATTACGAAGTAGCGCAGAATTTTGATGAAATAAACGAGAGGTAAAAACCGCTACGACCAAGCAAAATCAGCGGTTCTGAGACTTATCGTGCTACTAAGTTAAGCTTGTATAACGAATAAAGAGTTGTATGTTCTGCCTTTGGGAAGATGGGTAGTATCAAGGAATCGGACACACTTTGAAAGACTGCAATTATTGAACCAGAATAAAGTATTTCCTGATCGTCAAAAAGCGTTGCAAGTTCGATAAACCTATCAACATCAGGAAGACGATTTATGCTTGTATCATATGATTGCACTCATGCAGGATGAGCGCTTCGCAGGCTAGACTTAAATCAAAGCAATTCGCTAGAAAACTGAATACAAAAAACTTGGCAAGACGAATTAAAGCCATTAGCAAGTTACTTCACATTACTACTGTTCTTGGCGTAGATTCCAATCAAGATTTTAGCTGCGAAGCTTGTTGATTTTGCAAGCTAAATCCAATTCCAGGAGAACAACGACAGACGATATATCAAAGATCACTTTCTAATCAATCAGCATTTGAAGCGCAGCAAACACTGAGAAAACGATCTCTCCCTCTAGCGACCCGTGACTAATTGAAGTTTGAATGGGCACTAATCTATTTTTTGATGACCTTTGAATGCTCGCCCTACATCTCGAAACGACCTGTTTTTGATTTTACGATCGAGCTTCTTCTAAACAATGACAAGGAGTAGTAATATGACGACCAACATTGATATTGGTAAAGCTGTACCGCAAGAGCGCTGGACTGAGTTTTTTGACCAGTTCTCAGATGGCAATCGAGGACGATTGCTCTCGATCAGAATAAGCAACTCGGAGCTTGGCGATCAAGAATTAATTCAAAATTCGCCATTGATGGCGATCGTGTATGACCGTCCCGGAAAAGGGAATGATTTAGTCATTGAGGTCGGTCAGGATGAAGTAGCTTATGGTCATACGATCGATGCACCCACTCAAGTTTTAACGGGTCAAGACGAAAATGGCGAGATTATTGCGCTTCGAGTCGTTGATGCTGCTGGAACACAAACACTGATTACATTGCAGGCAAGTTAAGCGATTCCATTTAGCTTCTCAGATATCATACCCGCAATTTTAGAACTGTGAGGCAAATTTATGAGTTCAGCAAATGCTTCTGTTGATCTAACTCTTCCTGTTGGACAGCATGATCATGTTCAAGGCTCGTTGTCTGCTCCAATTATGCTCGTGGAGTATGGGGATTATCAATGTCCGTATTGTGCCAAGGCAGTGGGTGTTGTTCAAGAGATTCAGAACCAGTATGAAGAGCAGCTATGTTATGTTTTTCGGCATTTCCCCTTAACCCAACATGCCTATGCGATGAGAGCGGCAACAGCAGCAGAAGCGGCAGCCGCACAAAATGAATTTTGGCAAATGCACTACTGCTTGTTCTCATACCAATCCGATCTGAGTGATGAAGCGTTGTTGCGCTACGCGAACGGTTTAGAGCTAGATATGGATCAATTTCGACAGGATCTGAATTCAAGCGATGAACTTCATCGCATCCAAGCAGATATTCAATCAGGCATTGATAGCGGTGTCGATCGAACTCCGACCTTTTTCATCAACGGCGTTCACTATCAAGGTGATACCGAGATTACAACGCTACTCAAAGCAATCAAAGAATACGCTCCCAACTTCCGAGAAATTTAGCAAGGCTCTGACTCACCGCTTCGAGCAGAAGCTTTCTCCATTTTGTGAAAACCTTTTACATCAGAAACTTGTCATGGCTCAACAAATTTGCGATATCTGCCATCGTCGCCCTGCAACTACTCGTGTCACCGTACTACAAAGCGGTCAGCGTCAGAATCTCGATGTGTGTGACTATGACTATGCTCAACTCACTCGCCACCAACGCTATATCTCACCGCTCGAATCGTTGTTTCAGGGCAATAGTTTATTCGATGAGTTTTTTGGCGATCGCTTCAATGGTGAGAACGGTGAATCTTCGCTTTCAAGACGACGGGCATTGAGCGATCGTGAATCCGTCAGCATCGATAACTATCTCAGCGAACAAACCAAAGAATTTTTGCAGCGGGCGGCTGAAAAGGCGGTTGAGTTTGGTAAACGTGAGGTGGATACCGAACATTTACTGTATGCGCTAACCGATAGCGAGGTGGTGCAAGCTATTCTCAAACAATTTAAGCTGTCACCTGAAGAAATTCGCAGCTACATTGATCAGAATGCGACTCGTGGCGATTTAGACGAAGACGAAGAAAAGCAGGTCGAAGTCGGTGTTTCGCCCCGCGTCAAGAGTGTACTGGAGCGAGCTTTTACCGCGTCTCGTGAGTTGGGACATCGCTATGTGGGAACAGAACATCTGTTGATCGGTTTAGCAGAGGTTCCTGATAGTTTTGCGGGAACACTGCTGCAAAAGTATGGTTTAACGCCTGCGGCACTGCGGCAACAAACGGTGAAAGTCGTGGGTAAAGGGGCGGAAGAAGGTCGAGTGGAGACTCCTTCAAACACTCCGCAACTTGATAAGTACAGTCGCGATTTAACCGCTTTAGCACAGCAAGGT
>JADEXW010000049.1 GCA_015206935.1 Pseudanabaenaceae cyanobacterium LEGE 13415
GAACAAAGGCTTGGAAGTGATCGAAGCGCATTATTTATTTGGAGTCGCCTACGATGATATTGAAATTGTAATTCATCCGCAAAGTATCATTCACTCGCTGATCGAACTGCAAGATACTTCAGTCTTGGCACAGTTGGGATGGGCGGATATGCGTTTGCCGTTGTTGTATTCGTTGTCTTATCCCGATCGGGTTCCGACGAGTTGGGAGCGATTGGATCTGGTGAAGTTGGGAACGCTGACGTTCCGAGAGCCGGATCATGAGAAGTATCCTTGCATGGAATTGGCATATGCGGCGGGTCGAGCAGGGGGCTGTATGCCTGCGGTGCTGAATGCAGCGAATGAACAAGCGGTAGCGCTCTTTTTAGAAGAAAAGATTCGATTCTTGGATATTCCGCGATTAATTGAAGAAACTTGCGATCGCTATACCAATCAGAATCGTTCAAACCCAACGTTAGAAGAGATCTTGGCAGCGGATGAATGGGCGCGTCAGACGGTAGTATCTGCGAGTCAATTGGTTGAAGTTTAGGGAAAAGTGCGATCGCTCGAGCGATCGCGCTTCTCGCTGTTCTGCCTTCGTTGGAGACTTAGTTTAATTTAAACCTCGATCGATTTTTCCGATGACTTCTCCATTGACTGTGACTTGAGAAGAAAGAACTCGCTGGAGGACAACGCGCATAAGTTACGAAACCGAATAAGTAGGATGGATGCGGGGATGAAGTAAGCGATCGACGGGCTGATCGTTTTCTAAATGCGAATGTGCGATCGCGTCTACATCGGTTGGCTTGACTCGACAATACCAGATCTCATCGGGTAAAACTCGCACCGTTGCACCGAGATTACATTGTCCCTGGCACTCGGAAGGAATAATGGTTGTATTTGATACAGAGCAATCTAAAAAAGCTGCCAGCACCTCGGCTGATCCTTGAGCAAGACAGCTTTGATACTGGCAAATTAGAACCTGTTTAGAAGACATCTTGACTAAAAGACGAAGGGTAAAAAAGGTTACTTCGTCTGTTATGCCCTAGATTGCCCTTAGCGACCGAAACCTTTTCCTTTATTTTGTGAGGATGGGCATAGACAAGCCTCGATTTGCGATCGTAATTCCGCATGATCCAAACCTTGTCCAATTAGCACCAGTTGATTTTTCTTTGTGCCCTTCCATTCATCATCATCCAGCGAGAACCGCTTGCCGCTGAGGTGGAAGATGTGCCGTTTCGGACTTTCATCAAACCAGAGAATCCCTTTGGCGCGGAATACATTTGTCGGAAGCTGATTGTCCAAGAAATGCTGGAACTTCCGAATGCTAAAGGGCTTATCACTCTCGAATGAGATGGAGGTAAAACCATCGTTCTCTAAGTGATTTGAGTGATGGTGGTGATGATCGTGATCATGATCGTGATCGCAATGACCGTGATCATGATCGCAGTTGGAATGATCATGATGGTCGTGAGCGTGATGATCGTGATCATGATCGTGGTGATCGGATTCAGCATCGGGATCGAAGTACTTATCCGACTCGAACAATCCGACGCTGAGAAGTGCTGCTAGCGGAACTTGACCTTTAACGGTACGGAGAATTCTTGCACCTTCTTTGATGTCCCGAATTCGCACTTCGAGCGCATCGACATTTGCTTCATCCACCAAATCCGTTTTGTTCAACAGAATGATATCGCCGTAAGCAATTTGACTATAAGCCGCTTCGCTGTTGAATAAATCTAAGCTGAAATTTTCAGAATCAACCACAGTCACGATCGAATCGAGACGGGTGAGATCGCGTAACTCAGTTCCTAAGAACGTCAGTGCAACCGGAAGCGGATCAGCAAGTCCCGTTGTTTCAACCACTAAATAATCAATCTGGTCTTGACGCTCCAGAACTTTGTAGACCGCATCTACTAGATCATTATTGATCGTGCAACAGATACAACCGTTGCTGAGTTCGACCATATTTTTATCTTCGTCGGTTTGGATGATCAGCTCATTATCGATCCCAATTTCACCAAACTCGTTGACCAAGACCGCTGTTTTCAAACCTTGTTGATTCGTCAGGATATGGTTTAGCAACGTGGTTTTACCGCTGCCTAAGAAACCTGTAATAATCGTAACCGGAAGCCCAGTTTTGGGCGCATCCATCGTAGATTCAGACTGGGTGCTGACTGATTGCATAGCACGATCGCATCAAATATCTTTTCCCCCATTATTGCTGATAAGAATCGATTAGGATGGGATATCGATCGTTATTCATGTCGAGAATTTCATGGCTTTAGTCGTTTACAACACCTTAACCCGCCGCAAAGAACCGTTTGAGCCGATTGAACCCGGTCATGTGAAGATGTATTGCTGCGGCGTGACGGTGTACGATTTCTGCCATTTGGGACATGCTCGATCGTATATCGTCTGGGATACGGTGCGACGGTATTTGATCTGGCGTGGCTATAGAGTCCGCTATGTGCAGAACTTTACGGATATTGATGACAAAATTCTCAATCGGGCACGAGAAGAAGGATCATCGATGGAAGCGATCGCAGAGTTGAATATTCAGCGATATTTTGAGGATATGCGGCGGTTGAATATTTTGGATGCCGATGCTTATCCGAGAGCAACTGAAACTTTAGACGGGATCAAGCGCCTGATTCGTGAATTGGAAGAGAAAGAATTTGCGTATGCCGCCGATGGCGATGTTTATTATGCAGTTCAGCGAGATCAAGAGTACGGAAAGCTTTCAGGACGCAAATTAGAAGACATGAAAGCGGGAGCGAGTGAGCGGGTTAGTGGAGATAAACCGAAAAAGCGCTTCTGGGGCGATTTTGCTTTGTGGAAGGGCGCGAAACCGGGTGAACCTGCTTGGGAATCGCCTTGGGGGAAAGGTCGCCCTGGATGGCATATTGAATGCTCGGCAATGGTGCGAGAATTTTTGGGAGACTCGATCGATATTCATGTCGGCGGTTCAGACTTGGTTTTTCCCCATCACGAGAATGAGATTGCTCAATCGGAACCTGTAACCGGTCGATCGCTGGCGAATTACTGGTTACACAATGGCATGGTGAATGTAGATGGTGAAAAAATGTCGAAATCGCTCGGCAACTTCACCACGATTCGGGACTTGCTCGATAAAAAAGGGGTTGATCCGATGGTGGTGAGATTCTTTGTCTTGCAAGCGAGTTATCGAAAGCCGATCGATTTCACCGATGATGCCATTACCGCTGCTGAAAATGGTTGGAATACGTTGAAAGAGGGTTTGCTGTTTGGGTTCAAGCTCAATGCTGCACCTGAGCAAAATTATGAGCTTGATCGATCGATCATCGAAGATTTTCAAACTGCAATGGATGACGATTTCAATACATCCGGTGCATTAGCAGCGTTATTCCCAGTTGCTAAAGAATTACAGCGGCAAGGAAATATCTTTGTACACGAAGGGAAAACAGAATCCACACCTGAAGTATTACTGCCTCAGTGGAAGACCTTAGTAGAACTTGCGAAAATTTTGGGATTAGCGGCAGAACCTGAAGAGCAAAGCTCTGGGGGATTTTCGGACGTTCAAATTGAAGCAATGATTCAACAGCGAAAAGATGCAAAAAGCGCGAAGAACTTTGCCGAAGCCGATCGCATTCGCAACGAACTTCAGGCACAAGGAATCACGCTAATTGATAAACCAGGCAACGAAACAATCTGGCATCGCTAAACTGGGAATATGCGTATAATGACTAATCTCCGTCGGCAAGTTTTTCTGCTGGAGATTCGCGCTCTTTTGTCCTGAATTATCCACATCGCTCCATGATTTCTGAACTTTCTCACTTCCTGAATGCAATCGACATTCCCGCTGATTGGGTGGGACTGCGAGCGATGAAGGAAGCATCTACCACACGCTCTGTTCGTGATAGCATTCCTGAAACGAATGGCTCCTCGATGACCCAAGGGGTTATGGTCGAAGTCCTGGTTAAAGGTCAAATCGGCTATGCGGCGACGAATTTGCTGACTTTAGAAGGCATTCGAGCCGCAGCACAAACGGCATATCAACAAGCGATCGCGGCTTCAGAGTGGAATATTTACTCGACTCCACTTTCCGCCCGTCCGAAAGTTGTAGGTCAATATGTTTCTCCATTGGCTAAACCGTTTGATGCACTCAGTCCGGGCGAAATTAATGAGATTTTGGTCAAGATCACTCGTGAACTGAAAGTCTCGGATCAGATTGTGCAAACGAGTGCAACTGCATTGACAACCGAGACTGAAACTTGGTTTGTCAGTAGCAGTGGATCGGAAGTATATCAGCATTTCTTCCGAATCGGGACGGACTACTCTGCGACGGCTCAAGAAGGATCAGTTGTACAACGTCGATCGAACAATGGCTGGTTGGCAAGTTGCTATCAAGGCGGACTAGAGTACTTCATCACTCCGGATCTATGGTCGCGAGTTCAACAAATTGGGACACAAGCGATCGAGCTTCTCACCGCTGAAGAATGTCCGAATGAAGCGACGACATTGGTACTTGCACCCGATCAAATGCTGCTTCAGATTCATGAGAGCGTAGGGCATCCACTGGAACTTGATCGTATTCTCGGTGATGAGCGGAACTATGCAGGCGGAAGCTTTGTAAAACTGAAAGACTTTGGCAACTTAGTCTATGGTTCTCCGTTGATGAATATTACCTTTGATCCAACAGTTTCTGGAGAGTTCGCAAGCTATAGTTTCGATGATACTGGCGCACCTGCAACCCGTGAATATTTGATCAAAGAAGGCATTCTGCAACGAGGGCTTGGAAGTCTTGAAAGTCAGGCGAGAACGGGCGTAAAAGGTGTTTCTTGTGCGCGAGCCTCTTCTTGGAATCGTCCCCCGATCGATAGAATGGCAAACCTTAATCTGGAACCGGGAGATAAGAGCTTCGAGGAACTGATTGCAGGCATCGATCAAGGCGTGTATATGGAATCAAATCGCTCTTGGTCGATCGATGATCAGCGTCATAAATTCCAATTTAGTTGTGAATATGCCAAACGCATCGAAAACGGTAAGCTCACAACCACTTTGAGGAATCCGAACTATCGCAGCATTACCCCTCAGTTCTGGGGTGGATTAGTTGCAGTCGGTAATCGATCAACCTGGCAAATGTATGGAACGCCAATGTGCGGCAAAGGCGAACCGAATCAAGCGATCACTGTTGGGCATGGTTCCCCGATCGCCGTTTTCGCCAATATCGAAGTCTTTGGAGGGGGAGAATGACGATCTTAGAACAGAGCTTTAATCAATTAGTGGATGAGATTCGCAATCAATTAAAGCCAGAAGAACAATTCACGCTGACATTAGATAGTGAGCAAAGTCAGTTTACCCGGTTCAATCATGCGAAAGTTCGCCAGACAGGGACTGTGAATGATGGGAACTTGCAGTTAGTGTTGATGCACAATCAGCGGAGTAGTTACCGAGAGTTTCCCTTTACTGGGGATTTCGAGAACGATCGACAAACTGCAAAAACGGCGATCGAGGCTCTTCGCGAAGAAGTCGCACAACTTCCAGAAAATCCTTATCTCGTGCTTCCTGCTGGTAACAATACAAGCCGCGAAGTGCATACAGGTCAATTGCTTGCACTCGATGAAGTGGTTTCTAGTTTACTCCCTGTTGTTTCTGATCTGGATTTCACAGGAATCTATGCGGCTGGATCAGTGATTCGAGCTTATGCCGATTCAGTTGGACAGAAACACTGGTTTGCAACAGATTCTTATTCGCTGGATTATTCATTGTTTACAACGGATGGACAAGCTGTAAAAGGAACATTCGCGGGATCGGATTGGAATCGTTCAGCTTACAAAGCGAAGATCGAAGAATCTCGATCGCAGCTCGATCGGATGGCGCAACCTCCAAAAACAATCCAACGCGGACAGTATCGCACTTATCTTGCGCCTGCTGCGGTTGCTGAATTGATGACGATGCTTTCTTGGGGTGGAATTAGTGAAGCCTCTCACCAACAAGGAGGAAGCTGTTTTAGTGCAATGCGACGAGGTGAAAAGAAGCTATCTCCGAAGTTCACCATAAAAGAAAACTTCAAATCGGGATTAGTTCCGCGATTTAATGAACTCGGTGAAGTTGCACCCTTGGAACTATCTCTGATTGAATCGGGCGAGTTAATCAACATGCTCACATCGTCGAGAACTGCGAAGGAATATGGGCTTGAGGCGAATGGTGCAACAGAAGGGGAAGAACTACGATCGCCCGAAATTTTGCCTGGGGATTTAGATCACGATCGTATTCTCGCGGAGCTTGGTACAGGTTTATATCTCTCGAATCTGCACTATTTGAACTGGAGCGATCGACCAACTGGACGCATTACTGGAATGACTCGGTATGCTTGTTTCTGGGTTGAGCATGGTGAAATTGTTGCCCCGATCGAGAATCTTAGATTTGATGATAGTCTCTATCAATTCTGGGGTGAAAACTTGATTGCACTGACTCGCTTCCGAGAATTTATTCCGGATGTGGGAACTTATAGTCATCGTAATTTAGGTGGCTTTCTTGCTCCTGGAATGCTAGTTGAGAACTTCACCTATACGTTGTAGAGCATTTTGGAGTGTAATCGATCGCGGGGTTGCTTCTTAAACCCCTCTACCGTGTATACATGAGTCGTTTTTGCTGCGGTTAAATCGGCTAAAGCCCCCTAAATCCCCCAAATTTGGGGGATTTAGGGGGCGAAGGATTTCAGCAATGACGAGTTACTCGACTTGTGTGTACACAGTAGTAAATTAGAAGTGGAGCTGACGGGAGTCGAACCCGTGTCCAAACTGGGTATTAATTCGCCGATCGTTCACAGGTTTAGCTTCTCTAATCCTCGAAGCGGGAATTATCCTTTATCCCGGATAATAGGATGCTCTGGTATTGTCTTAGCTAGAACGCCAACCAGAGGTGAAGTTCTAGAGCGACCGTTGGGGTTTGCTTACTGCCTTTAACGGTGTCAGACGGTAAGCGCTCGAACCTGAATTAGAGGTGTTTTATGCTGCAACAGGTGCAGTTTTACGAGCAAAAGGTACGATGTTGTTTGCATCTATTGTTTTGAGCCTAGATTTACGAGAGTGGACTCCCTCTCGACCTGCATCACGGTAGAAGGTTCGCCAGCCTGTCGAAACCGTTACAGCCCCTTGATGTCTCCTCATTATAGCGCGTGATTTTCGATCGTGTGATGAAGAATTTTTCTGTCTCAAGATGTCGATCGAATCTCCCTGCAAGAAGAAGTCTCAGCCGTTGGATGCCCTTAAACTGCCAATCAGTCGATTGCTACGAGGGTTATTCATGCCAGTATTTTTATCTGCATTTCAGCGACGATTGCATCGAATTTTAACGATCGCGCTTTTAATTGCTGTGACTTTCTTTGGATTTTCAACGCTTCCAAGCTACGCTGCACCGATGGAGAATGCAGAAGAGGCAACTGATCGAGCTTATGAAGAGACCGAAGCGGCAGGAATTCAAGAAGAGATTTATCAGCAGCGTGTTCAAGAAGGACAAGATCCTGAGAAAATGCCGCAACCTTTTAAGCGGTTTGTGGATGCTCAGGGCAAGGAAGTTCCCCAAACCAGTCTGGTCGAAACTTCGGTCAGCAAAGTTCGTGAATTAACCAAGAAAATTGCAGGCGAATAGTACAGAGGAAACAACTATGGATATTTCTAAAATCAGAGCTGATTTAGCAGTTTATGCTGAAGGTCCGGGCGGTTTGGATGGCGCGTCGGATGTTCATTTCGGTACGATCGAAGCTGTAGAGGATGGTAACTACATCAAAATCAAGAAGTACGATTCTCCGGATGGTCAGCCACATTGGTTTCCGATCAGTTGGGTTCGGGCAGTGGATGAAAGTGCAGTGTTTTTGAACAAAACTGCTGATCAAGCGCTTAAAGAATTGATGAATGAATCTCCAACTAAAGCGTAATGAATTGAATACTTTAGTTTGATTAATTCTTCGGGGTCGCCCCCTAAATCCCCCATTCTGGGGGACTTTGAAGAGGGAAAATTTTTAGAATTCTAGATCTCTTTCCACTCAAAGTCCCCCAAATTTGGGGGATTTAGGGGGCATTAGCCGCTTCAATCGAAGCCAATTTCTAATTCTAAAGTGCGATCGCAAATTTGACGATCGCACTCTTTTCAACCTTAACTATTTGCCGTTGCCGGATCTGCCACCTGCGGATCGGGCTTGATTCCGCCCATTCTCACCTCAGAACAGAATGAAGCCATACTAAAGCCCCCAAATCGTTTCAAAATGCTATGACGTAATCGCACATTCGGGCTTTCAAACCACAACCGCTCTTTGGAATACATCGTGTCGTATTCCGTAATCAGCGTCAGTTCATTATTCTCCGCCATCTCATAGCGACCTGCGACGGGCGCTTTTTCGGCATAGCCCATTTCGCGCAGCAATTTACCCTGCTGTGGATTTTCTGGATCAGCGATCGGTACAAGGACAGTCGATCCCGAATGCTTTTCTTCATCCCATTCCATCGTTCCATCCCAAGTGACTCGCGCTCCGCACAAAGCTGTTGCCGGATCAACTTCGTACATTTGACAAAGCTGAATCACGGCAGGATCAGTCTTTTCTAATAGTTCAATCTCGATCGTGGATTTTCCGCCTTCTTGTTGCTTAAACGCGAGATGATGGCTGGTTCGCATCGACGACCATTTGCCCGCACTTTGTTCAAAAAATTCGACAATATTCATGAAACGATCCTATGGCTGGCTGGTTTTATTCACTCTTTTATTGTAAAAGGTTCAGTCGCCTCAGTAATCAGACCGATGTTAAGTTGAAGTATGCGATCGCAACACAGGAGCGTCCCAATGCAAACGCAAGTCAAGCGAGTGACTCCAGAAGAATATCTAGAGCTTGAGCGCAAAGCCGATGTTCGCAGCGAGTACCGAGATGGAGAGATTATTCAAATGACTGGAGGATCAGCGAATCACAATACGATCTTTATTAACTGGTGCGCTTTGCTGAAAGTGCAGTTGCGAGGAAAGAATGCGAAAGTTTTTGGAGGCGATTTACGGTTATGGATTCCTGATTTTCAGCTTTATACCTATCCTGATGTGATGGTGATTCAGGGAGCGCCAATTTTTCACGACGATCGCAAAGATATCGTTACGAATCCCAGCCTAATCGTGGAAGTGTTATCGAAATCAACTCAGGAATACGATCGATCTGAGAAGTTCAAAATGTATCGATCGATTCCTCAGTTTCAAGAATACATTTTGATCAATCAATATCAGATTGAAATTGAGCATTATGCGAAAACGGCTGAGGGCTGGTTATTCAAGGACTATGAGGCGAATGCAGAATCGATCTCTCTGCGATCGCTGGAATTGAAAATCGCGATCGCAGATCTCTACGAAGGTGTGACATTTGAGCAAGGTTAATTTGCCTTCTCTTTCCACGGTGCAAAAAATGGCAGCAATAACAATCCTGGCAATGTCAAAATCGCAGTCAATAAGAAGAACGCTGTCCAGCCCATTGACTGTGCCCACTGTCCCGAAGGTGCGACGAGAATATCTCGACTAAATGCCGCCAAACTGGACAATAGAGCATATTGAGTTGCAGACAGTCCCGGATTACAGAGTCCCATCAAAAACGCCACAAACGCCGCTGATTCTAACCCAGCACAGAAGTTTTCTAGATTAATTGCCAGAGTCATTAATTGAAAATTCTTGCCCACTTCCGCCAAGAGAACATAAAGCAGATTTCCACTTGCTTGCAGAACTGCAAAAAACCACAGCGATCGATTCACTCCGATCCGCGTCATAATCACCCCACCCGCCAGCGTTCCGACAATGACTGCCGCAAGGCTTAACGCTCTTGGACCTGCAAGATCATCCGGAGTAAATTTCAGCCCTTTATCTAATAGAAACGGCGTTGCAACATTTCGGAGTAAAGAATCTCCCAAGCGATACACAATGATGAACACGAGAATTGCAAGCGCTCGTCCTGCTCCATTTCGCCCAATAAAATCTTGAAATGGTAATACAACCGATTCTCGTAGCGTTTCTGGCGGTCGAATTTCTCGTTTTGGTTCAGGAGCCATCAGCGAACTAATAATCCCGATCGACATTAGCAACGCCATAATCACATACACCCATCGCCAAGACATCCGACCCGCTAACCAAAATGTGACCGCTCCCGCGACCAAAAGTGCAACCCGATACCCAAGCAAATAGACTGAAGCCCCTGCACCCCGTTCATGTTCCTGTACGACTTCAGTTCGATAAGCATCCGCGACGATATCTTGGCTGGCACTGAAGAACGCCACGATTAATGCAGCAAGGAAAAACGGACTCACTGAAAGGGCTTGAAGCGTATGGCGAAACTCACAGAAGCCTTTGAAGAACGTTTCGTTTCGGCACACATCTGACGAATTTACCGCAACTTGCTGAAGTTGGCTTGTGTCTTGAAATGCCATCCAGCCGATCGCTAATAATAAAATCACTTGACTGACAATCAGCCAACCGCGACGACGACCGAGTAAGGGCGGCACAAATCGATCGAGCAATGGCGACCAAAGAAATTTCAGCGAATACGGAATTGCCGCCACACTAAACGCTGCGATCACTTTTAGATCGACTCCTTCTTGACTTAACCAGGCTTGCAGCGGATCTTTTCCAGTTAAGTAAAACGGCAAACCAGACGAGAAGCCCAACAGAATCAGAGCCGCCATTTTTCGACTCTGAAACACTCGAAGATAAGGTTGAATATTCACGGGGATGAAGCGGAATCGAGAACGTTAGTCATCATCGCATAGAGCGCGAGAGTTGCATTTCTCGATCGAACAATGGCTCAGATTGTTCCGCAGTCAGAAAAATTAGGGACGCTGAATTAACAACGCCCCTTAAATTTCAATCTAGAGTTTTCCGTAGCCGCGCCAAACGCCAACCAGAATGCCCTGAATTTCGACTTCTGAGGCGGGGACTTCAGTAACCGGATACAGTTCACGATTCGGATTGCCCGGTTTGAGAATGACTTTGCTACCTTTGCGTTCAAAGTATTTCAGCGTTGCTTTTCCTTGATGATGTGCCGCAACGATCGTGTCATTCTTAATCGTTCTCGCATCGTTCACAGGCTGCAAAATCACGATATCACCGTCATCGATCAGCGCATCGATCATGCTGTGTCCACGAACTTTCAGCGCAAAATGATTCGGCTTCAGGAGCAGATTCGATAAATCCAGATATTCGACTTCCACATCTGGGAAAGTCTCCACTAAGCTCGTTGCTGCGATCGCGCCTCGAATGGGAACGCCTTGTGGCAAAGGATTGAGAATCCGAATCGTGCGAGCTTGCCCCTCCGTCCAACCGATATAGCCCTTGTTGCGGAGATGCTCCAAGCGGCTTTGGACAGGAGCCGGAGACTTGAGATTCATCGCAGTCATCATTTGTCGAATCGATGGAGCATGTTGGTGGTCGCGGATGTAATCGACCAGCCAATCGTAGAGTTGTTGTTGGGCTTCGGTAAGGGGTTCCATATACTCCTGTGAGAATTACACAATGACTAAAAGATTTTAGAACACTTGTATCACGATTTTACATAATCGTCTAGTAAATTTGTTTATTATTCTCAGAACATTTGTATCGTCATTTTTATCATTT
Source organism: Pseudanabaenaceae cyanobacterium LEGE 13415 (assembly GCA_015206935.1). Lineage (GTDB taxonomy): Bacteria > Cyanobacteriota > Cyanobacteriia > Leptolyngbyales > Leptolyngbyaceae > Leptolyngbya. The sequence continues at coordinate 11,590 of JADEXW010000049.1, forward strand.
GTCTAGCGATCGCAACCTGTAAAATTAAAACTGTTGATTAAATCCGAATTTTTAACATGACTGCGACTCGTGAATCTAAGCCCAGACTGACTTCCCGCCTTGTGAGCGGTCTTTTGTCGATTCCTCCGGTATTCAATCTGGCAAGGGTTCGCGCTCGAAATATGATGATCAAACGCGCTGAATCGATCGGGGTTCCTTGGACAAAAATTGTTGCGGATTTGCAGGATCGCGATTGGTCAACTGAATTTGAAAAAGTGAATAATCCAAATTTGGATTATCCCGACTATTATTTGCGTCCGTTTCATGCGTATGAAGAGGGAAATTTAGGCTGGGAACCTGCGACTGAAGTGGAAGTTGCGGCGTATGCGGTTCATGCGAGAATTTGGAAAGATGCGGGAAAAGATGGCGATCGACGTTTGCGCGAAAGTTATCACAATGTTTTGAAAGCTCAGATTTCTAATGCACCCAAAGATATTGTCGATTTCGGTTGTAGTGTCGGAATGAGTACTTTTGCGCTGCAAGAAACGTTCCCGAATTCAACTGTAACCGGGGTTGATCTTTCGCCTTATTTTCTATCCGTTGCAGAGTATCAAACTGGAACGCGCCAAAATATTCATTGGCTCCACGCAGCGGCAGAATCAACTGGATTACCTGCGGCTTCTTACGATTTAGTTTCGGCTTGTTTGTTGTTTCATGAATTGCCTCAAGAAGCCGCGATCGCAATTCTCAAAGAAGCGAGAAGATTACTTCGTCCGGGTGGACATTTGGCAATTATGGATATGAATCCACGGTCTGAAGTTCATGCCAAAATGCCGCCTTATATTCTGACGTTGTTGAAGAGTACAGAGCCGTATTTGGATCAATATTTTGCGTTGGATTTGGAAAATGCGATCGTTCAGGCAGGGTTTGATCAACCGACACTCACTTGCAATTCTCCACGTCATCGCACTTTAATTGCTCAAGCGTCCTGTTTGCTCAATGGAGACTGAGAAAGCAAAATATGAAGATTGGGTTGCTTTGACAATGGTGAGAGTCAGGCATACAAGATAAAACCTGGTTATTATTAATTCGGATTCTATCTTGTATGTCTGAATCTCAGCCTTACATTTGATTCATTTTTGCCAAAGTGTTTCGATAACCCTCTGCGTCGCCTTTTTGCAAATACAAATCAGCCGCACGTTGCAGATCGACGATCGCACTTTGCGAATTGCCCATTCGCATCAACAAAACACCCCGATGATAAAAGGCATTCGGTCGATTGGAATCAAGGCTAATCGCTTTACTAAAATCCGCGATCGCGCCTTGAATATCTCCCGATTTCATTCTCGCTTCCCCTCGATTCTCAAACGCATCCGGATTATTGCTATCCACTTCAACAGCAGCGCTAAAATCCTGAGTTGCACCGAATCGATCGCCTAATCTCGCTCTCAATTCGGCTCGTTGGGTGAGCGCAGCAGCGAAATTGGGCTGGATCTGAACGGCTTGAGAATAATCCGCGATCGCGCCTTGTTTGTCACCGGATGCTGCTCTCAAATCGCCACGGCTCTTAATTGCAGGGGCAAAATTTGGATCGAGTTTCAAGGCTTGGTTGTAATCTGCGATTGCACCTTCAGGATTGTCTAAAGCGGCTCGGATCATTCCACGCTGATGAAAGACTGTTGCGCGATCGGGTGTCAGTGTTGCCAATTTCGTTAAATCAGATTCAGCGGCTTCCAGATAACCAAGTTGGGCATTGACTTGAGCGCGATTGTAATAGGCATCCGCTAAATTGGGTTTGATGCGAATCGCTTGAGAGAAGTCGGAGATCGCTTTTTCTGAGTCTCCAATCTGATGATGAATCGTGCCACGAGCGACAAATGCTTCAGCGGAATGGGGTTGGAGTTTAATGGCTTCATTTAGATCAGTTAATGCCGCTTGTCGATCGCCTTTTTGTAATTTGGCAAATCCACGATTCACAAGAGCAGGAGCGAATTTTGGCTCGACTCTGAGGGCTTGATCGAAATCTGCGATCGCTTCATCCCAACTTTGTGATTGACTCCGTATATACCCACGATTTACGTAGGCGGCTGCCAAATTTGGATTGAGTTGAATCGCTTGATTGAGATCCTCAAGTGCAGCCTGCATCTCTCCCATATTGAATCTTGCACTGCCGCGATGCGCGTAAATCAGGGCATCGGTTGGATTCAATTGAGCAGCTTGATCGAGATCTTGAATTGCGCCTTGGTGATCTCCAAGTTTCGATCGAACTGCACCCCGACTGATGTAAGGACTGCCCCAAGTCGGATTCAGTTGAATCGCTTGATTGAAAGATTCTAGGGCATCGCGGTATTGGGTATCTCGAACGCGATTTTCACCCTGATTGAAAAAATTCTGGGCTTGCTGAAGTCGATTTGCCTCTTCTTGAGTCGGTTTAGGTGCATTGGACTCTTGAGCGATCGCAGGTAGCGTAACCAGTCCTAAAACCGCAATTGCCGCTAACGGAAAACGAATAAAACGCATAAATTGAAACCTGATTCGCGCATCGGTTGAGGTTTTCTTTCCCCTTATCGTTCCCGCAAATCAGGTTTCAACTGACATCACAATTCGGAATATACGGATGTTTGTATTAAGTTGGGATGAGTTCTCCGGGTCGGAGTTTCGCCCATTTGCCTGTTTCTTCTTTGAAGCTGAGACAGCCAACTACATCCCATTCCATTTCGATGTAGTCACTACGATCGCGGATATTTACATTGATCGTCGGTTCGGTTGCTTCAAAATCCGGAGTTTCGGTTAAATGAGCTTGTTCGTGCTGAGTTTCGACCGCGTGATAAGTAATGCAGCGATCGACATAGTGGCAATTCACGCAAATACACATGGTTTCAGTGCCTCTGATCCACAATAGAAGGGATAGGTCGCTTCCTTTTCTGTTACTCTAGCTCAGGCGCAATCAAATTATCATCTGATTTCAGGTTGAGTTATATTGCGTCAGAACCGTGAAAAGTTTTCTCCCACACAGTTTTTTTGTTACAGTACGACTTCGATCTAGGTTAGCAAGCGCGTGAATTTGCAGTTAGAACATTATCGCAACGTGGCATTGGTTTCATCTGCTCTGTCTCCGGAAACGTGGCCCTTTGATTTAAAGTGGTTGCCAAAATCTGCGTGTTTAGTTGGTGGGACAGTGCGGGATGCGTTGCTCGATCGACATTCTGAATATCTTGATCTCGATTTTGTCTTGCCCTCGAATGCGGTTGAGACGGCACAAGCGATCGCGCGTCATTATCGGGCGGGTTTTGTGGTACTCGATGCGGAACGACAGATTGCACGAGTCGTGTTTGAGCAGGGAACGGCGGATTTTGCGCTGCAAGTGGGCGAAACGCTCGAAGATGATTTGCGGCGGCGAGATTTCACCGTGAATGCGATCGCGTACAATCCCCACACGAAAGATTTGCTCGATCCACTTCATGGCTACCAAGATTTACAGCAAAAACGCCTCAGAATGGTCTCTGTCGAGAATTTGGCAGAAGATCCGCTGAGATTGTTACGCGCTTATCGTCAAGCTGCTCAACTCGGTTTCTCGCTGGAATTAGAAACTCAGCAAGCGATTCGAGAACTTGCCCCGAATCTAAATCGAATTGCCGCAGAACGGGTGCAGTCTGAGTTGAATTACTTATTAGGAACGGCGCGGGGAACGCACTGGATCAAAACCGCTTGGGAAGATGGATTATTGAACGATTGGTTTCCAAGTGCGACCCTTGAAAAACTGGCTCAAATTGCCGCGATCGATCATGTCGTAGTTCATCTTCAAGAAACTTGGACAGAATTTTGGTCAGAACTGAGCCGCACCGTTCGTGGCACTCCAAAAGCTTCTGAAGCGAAAGGATCAGTCCGAACCTGGGTGACGATCGCGAAACTCGCCGGCTTGCTTCCGAATGATTCCGAACTTGCAGAAAAGCAATTGTGGCGATTGAAATACAGT
>JADEXW010000351.1 GCA_015206935.1 Pseudanabaenaceae cyanobacterium LEGE 13415
GTGGATCTGTTATTTAGGAGTCAATCTTCTAGGTAAAGGACTCCACAGCTACGGATGGTTCCTATAATGTCACAGAGAACGCGATCGACGAGGAAGAAGAATGGATAACGGATTTAGCCCAATGAATGAAGATGAAGTCTTATTCGTCGATCGAGGTCGCGTGTTGATGAATAATCCAACATTTAAAGTAAGCGAATTTCTCGATCAATTGGCACAGGTCATTAGTGAGCAATCCGATGAATGGTCAGAGGATAGTGAAGCCTGGTTCGATGAAGGGCTGGAATGTGAAGCGTTAAGATTCAATTCGGGAACGGGATGGCAGCGCGGTAGAGTTCGGATTCGATTAGAGTTTGCACCTGCGAGACCGCAAGAACGATTACCAGAACGATCGTCAGCACGACAACCGGAACCCTTGACGAAATTGGAACCTTTAAGCGATCGACCCCGCCCCCGGAACATTGACGACATATACGCCGACGAAGACGATTATTAATCGCGTTAGGAGGAGCATCCAATGGGTCGTTTCAATCGTCCCCCTAGCAGATCTACCAGGTACGTAGTTGGGATGCTTTTAGCAATTTTTATACTAGGGAATGGTTCCGGACTGTTTCTATATCCTTGGATTGAATATCCTGCTTTGATCGGTGTTGGGCTATCTATGGTTGGAATTAGCGTGATGATGGTCGTGAATATAGTATGGAGAGACTAGACTTGAGCGCGTCTTCCGATATGACGTATTCTTGGACTCCTCTTCACGCTCAAATTCACCGCACGATTGACCATCGCAATCTACTACAGAAAAATCAATCGATCGTTGTTGCCGTTTCGGGTGGACAGGATTCGCTTTGCCTCGCTCAATTGCTAATCGATTTACGATCGCGCTGGAATTGGCATCTCGCGATCGCACATTGCAATCATCGTTGGCGTTCTGACTCTGAACAAAATGCCGAATATGTCGCAACTCTAGCCAAACAATGGAATTTACCGTTTTATCTGAAAACCGCAGATTCCATTCCCGCAAACGAAGCAGAAGCTCGAAACTGGCGATATGCTCAACTTCAATCGATCGATGGATTTAGCGCGATCGTAACCGGACATACCGCCAGCGATCGTGCTGAAACCCTTCTATTTAATCTAATTCGTGGAAGTGGAGCCGACGGATTAAGTTCTCTAAATTGGACGCGATCGCTTAATCCATCTCAAAGGTTAGTCCGTCCATTATTAGAATTAACTCGCTCTCAAACCGAAAAATTTTGCCACGATCGCAATCTTCAAATCTGGGAAGACAGCACGAATTCAGATTTAACGTATTCAAGAAATCGAATCCGCCAAGAATTGATTCCTTATCTGAAAACGCACTTCAACCCGCAAACCGAGCAACATTTAGCACAAACAATCGAGCTTTTATCCGCAGAAGTTGATTACTTAGAAAATGCCGCACAAGAACTTTACAAGAAAGCAATTTCAGAAGAAGGCTTAGATCGTAAAGTTCTCCGTCAAGCTCCGATCGCGCTTCAACGCAGAGCAGTGCGGCACTTCTTAATTCAATCTCTCAACGTCAGCCCCAATTTCGAGCAAGTTGAAAAATTCGTTGCGCTAATCACAGCCCCAAATCGATCTCGCACTGATCCATTCATCGGAAAAACGATCGCAGAAGTCGCGGGAGATTTTATTCACCTAAAGCAACTTCCTTAAACTATTGCGAATTCTGGCTTTTGAGTCAGGCTAGAAATTACAGCTTTCATTTCCTCGATCGCTGAATACTGTCCGCCCGATTGTGCGATCGCTTCGAGATGCTGACCCATTGCCGCGATCGAATCCTGAATCGGCTGCAACATTTCCTGATACAACGCAATCCGACCTGCAATTTCCGCTGCTGCCACTTTTTGAGCCTGCAATGCTCCTTCTAATTGCTTCAATTCGTTGCGTTTTGCATCCTGTTCGTTGCTTTGCCCATTTACTCGATCGTGACTTTGTTGCATTGCTGCTTCAATTTCTCGAATCTGCGCCTCAATTTGCTGCAATTGTTCCGATTGCTTTTGGCGTTGTGCTTCGATTTGAGCAAAAACGATCGAGAAATCCATCCCATTGCTATCAGGTTCAGCCCCACCCCGACGCACTAAAACCATTTTGTGCTGACGCAAAACGAATTCTTTCTCTTTCAAACTCCGACGCTGACCGACTAAAGTTTGATGCAAAAACTCGTAAGCATCTTGCTCATCAACAAGCTCAGTTTCGAGACTCATTCGATCGAACTCACTCGCCTGAGCCATCTTATCTTTGAGTTCTTGAATCTCTTTGTCTTTTAGGCGTAGTTCTTCTTCCTGTCCATGCACAAACTGAGAAGACTGATCAAACTCGCGCTGAATGCTTTCAACGATCGATTGAAGTTCCTCGATCGACATATTTTCCAGGGCTTGAGTATCGACCTGCGGCATATCACCGCTTGCACCGTCGATCGTGTTCTGAATTTTCTGGTGTAATTCGCTGTGATATTGAATCTGAGCCGTTAGAGATCGAGCAATCTCCTGCTTGCTTTCTAATATCGATCGCTGTGATTTCATTTCGATTTTGGCTTGTTCGAGTGCTTCTTGAGCCTGATACCAAGCTTGCCACTGTTCGGCAATATTGTGAGCCTGTTGATCAATCTCTTGCTGCATCTGTGCAACCGATTGATTTTGCTCTTCTAAGGTTTGCCAATGATGCGCTAACAGACTTTGTTGATAATCGAGCAATTCATGGCACTGCCGCATTGTGTCTGGGGACGTGCCCGATTCGACTAATCGATCGAGCAATTGATAAAGCTCTTGTGCTTTCGATTCATCTAGCACACAAGCACCGAGCAATTCAGCTTGCCGTTCTTCGAGTTGCTGTTTCTGTCCGTGTAACTGTTCCCAAGCCCCTTGTAACTCTTGGCGATTGCGCTCTAATTCTTCCTGTTGGCGCATCACTTCATCACGCATTGCAACGAATTCTTGGCGCTGCTGATCCATCTGCTGACATTCATCCTCAAGCAGCTTTAACTCTTCTTGCCGAGCTTCCATTTCCATTTCTCGGCGAGTTAACTCCTGACTCTGATAAGTCAGCGACTCATTCCACTGTTCAATCTCAGCTTCTTTCGTTTTAATCTTCTCTTGAAGCCGCGAGAACGTTTGTAGCATATTCGCGATCGGGCGACCTGCCTCCTGAACGCGCTGTACCTGCTTATTGCCAGTCAGATCGACGAGCAAAAGCGTCCCAGGGCTGAATTTACTGGCTTCATCCGCCGCTACCACTTCTTCTGCGGTGATCGCGCTCCAATTCTGTTCCCCGCGCTGACAAGCCAGTAACTTCAGTTCAGACTTACCACTGCCCATGAAGTTGCCTTTCTTCTGAACCACTTCTGCTAGATACAGCACACTAATAGCCTCTCCTTTCGATGCCCAATGCTTTGATTAATGTGCCCGGATCATTCGCGTTCTACCCATCACACTGGAAAAAATTATCGGCTTTGCAGAATCTTGGTTTTAGAAAAATCCGGTGCATCGAAGCATTAATAGATACAATATTTGGACAATTCACGCAGGCGCAATTCAGCGGAGTTTCATGCAGGGACACCTAAGCGAAATTGATATTTTGAGCATTCTGCAACTGATCGAACTCGGTCAGCGGACAGGCGAATTGTTTGTTGAAGCGTATTCGGGTAGTACGAATCGTTTAGTGCGATCGCATCCTTCTTGGTTCGTCTTCTTTCTGAATGGTCAAATTGTTTACGCAGGCGAGACCGAATCGGACTTCTCACGATTGCGAGATTACTTACATCGCTATCGATTAGAAGCCACGATCGACCAAATTCCAGCATCGTCGATCGCAACTTTTAATACGCCTGAATACGGTTGTCTCTGGGCACTTCTGGAAAATCACTTAGTAACCCCGGAACAGGGACGAAAAATCGTTCAAGGTATGGTGCGTGAGACTTTGTTTGATTTGCTCAGTTTGCATCAAGGCTCATTTGTCTTCGAGTTAGGAAATCCACTGACACCCCAATTGCTCACGATGGAGATCGCACCACTCGCGACAAAAATACTGAAGCAAGTCCAAGATTGGAAACAGCTTCATCCGTATTTGCACTCACCGGATCAGTGTCCTACGATCGCGAATTCAACTTCATTAAAAGCCGCAATCCCTGAAACCACTTTTCAAGCGCTCGATCGATATGCCGACGGCAAAACCTCCATTCGCCAAATCGCTCGATATCTGAATCGCGATATTTCTACCGTTGCGAGGGCAATCTATCCGTATGTTCAGCGAGGATGGCTACAACTCAGCAATCCTACTGTACAATCTTCGCCGCCTCGCACTCCGAAGGCTCCGAAAGTCGTTTGTATCGATGACAGTCCGACCGTTTGCAAAGCAGTAGAATTAATGCTGGATCGCAATGGATACGACATCAGCACGATCGAGAATCCGCTCACCGCTTTAAGTTTGGTCTTCCAACTCAAGCCCGATTTGATTCTCTGTGATATTGCGATGCCCGAACTTGACGGATACGAACTCTGTGCGATGTTACGGCAATCGACTGCATTTCGGCAAACACCGATTATCATGCTCACGGGCAAAGATGGATTTATCGATCGCGTCCGAGCGCGAATGGTGGGAGCTACGGATTATCTGACAAAACCGTTTGGAGAACATGAAATTTTGATGCTGCTCGAAAAATATATTGGGGTCGGTCAGCCCGAACATTTAACGACCACTCAGCAAGTTTTAGATGCCTTAGAAGCCGAATTGAATTTGAATGCCTCGTGAAAATACTTGTTTTTGCAGCGGTATCAGATTAAATCAGTAATTGCGGGTACTTTAGTTAGTAATGATTCAAGGTAAACAGGGGCTAGATTCTCCCGTCATCGGTTCAGCAAAGCTCACAGGTAGGGGGTTATGAGTACAGTTTTAGTCGTGGAAGATAGCGTCACTCAACGAGAGATGATTACTGATCTGCTCAAAGGCAGTGGGATCGAGGTGACGATCGCGACCGATGGCGTTGAAGCCTTGGAACACATTCAGGGGCAATGTCCTGATTTGGTGGTGTTGGATATCGTCATGCCGCGAATGAATGGGTATGAGGTCTGTCGGCGGCTCAAAGCTGATCCGAAGACTCAGAAAGTGCCTGTAGTGATGTGTTCCTCCAAAGGGGAAGAGTTCGATCGCTATTGGGGAATGAAGCAGGGGGCGGATGCCTATATTGCCAAGCCCTTCCAGCCCACCGAACTCGTCGGTACGGTTAAACAATTGTTGCGCGGTTAGGAACAGTCGTAATGGTCGGAAATCCAGATTTCTTAACAGGAAGAGGGCAAGATCAAGCCCCGGAATTTCAGGAGCTAGAAAGCCCCGAAGGTGAGTTGCATTTGCGATTCTATACGCCTTCCGGGGCTGAATTTGCGTTGCCTGCAACTGGAATCCGCGAGGTGTTATCACCATCTCCAGATCGAATTACGCCTGTTCCTAACGTTTCACCGCTCTTACTTGGAACGCTGAATGTTCGGGGTCGTGTCGTTTGGGTTGCGGATCTGGGTCAATTTCTAGGAGATGCAGCGGCACTCAATACCGATCGTCCAGAAATTTCAGTGATCGCGATCGAAGATCAGGACATCATGCTGGGTTTGGCGGTCGATCGGATTATTGGAATGGAGTGGCTTGATATCGAAAACGTACAAGCTGCAACTGCGGTTCCTGACAGTGTTGCACCGTTTTTACGCGGTGAATGGATTCTGGACAAAGAAGGGGGTCAATGCTTGCGCCTGCTCGATCAGGTCTCGATATTACGATCGGCAAGGTGGGCGGCGTGAAGATGTCAAGGAAAGATATACCG
>JADEXW010000352.1 GCA_015206935.1 Pseudanabaenaceae cyanobacterium LEGE 13415
TAGTCGTCCGCTCCCGCATCAAACCCCGCCACCATGTCCGCATCCGATGAACTCGCAGTTAAGAGCAGAATCGGTGCGTCAAATCCTTGTGATCGCAATCGTTGACAGAGATGAATGCTGTTTAGATTTGGGGTTTGAGCATCCAGCAGCAGCAAATCGTACTCAACGACGGTCGCCAAATCTAGAACCGATTGTGTGGTATTGGCTCGATCGAGGGTGTAACGATTTGCTTCTAAGGTTTGCGTCAGAGGGGTACTGGCGACTGCTTCGGTTTCGACAAGCAGAATTCTCATGCGATCGCGCTATCGATGTTCTGAACTTGTCTTAAACTTAACTTGAAATCGGTGGGTTGAAGATTATAGAAATGTGAAAGTTTAGGCTACAAAACGCAAAAAATGATTGATGTTTTCCTCACTTAAGAAAATTCCAATTTCGTCCTAAATTAGAGATTCAATTGTTCACTTATTCTGCTTCGCAATAAAAAAGGAGAACTGGTGCTGTCAGTTCTCCCACATTCAATTTTTCCCAGCATCTGATGAATCTCAGATATCTCGATTCTGAAGTTAAAACAAGAATGTGGGGAAATGATGTGGAATTCGATGAAGTTCTATAAAGTCAACGATTGAGCATCGGTTTCAATCAGTTTTGCCAAGTCTTTGAGGAATGCAGCGGCATCCGCACCATAGATGATTCGATGATCGCAAGTAATATTGACCTGCATTTGACGACGAACCCCTAACATTCCATCATCGGTTGCAACCACATTCGCACGTGAAGCCCCGATCGCTAAAATCGATCCCTGTCCCGGTGGCAAAATCGCGTCAAACGTATCGACTCCGAACATGCCTAAGTTAGAAATCGTAAATGTTCCAGAACTGTATTCATCGGGCTGGAGTTGTTTGGATCTGGCTCGATCGACTAAATCTTTCCAATTACGAGACAGCGAATAGAGATCTTCCTGGTCTGCATTTTTCAATACAGGTGTGATCAATCCACCATCTTCCATTGCAACCGCAACGGCAATATTGATTCCAGCATTAAAGTGAATGCCATTGTCAACATAGCTCGCATACAACAATGGATGTTTCTTCAACGTGACTGCGACTGCTTTCGCCAATAATGCAGTCATGGTCACGCCTTTTGATTTCACTTGTTTGTAGAGTTTGTCTAGTCCATCCGTAGTAATCGTGTAGCCCACTCGGAACACGGGAACATCCAGACTTGCCATCATGTTTCGCACAACTGCCGTTTGGAGCGTGGTCATTGGTTTCACTTGACCGGGTTGTGCAGGCGTGGGAGCAGGGGCGGCAGGTCTCGGAGCAGCGGCAGCAACGGGAGCAGGAGCCGCAGGTTTTGGAGCGGGTGCAGCAGGAGCAGGCTTCGTCACGGTTTTTCCAGCCGCAGCTTCGACATCTTCTGCCACGATCCGCCCGTGAGGGCCTGAACCGATCAGGGTTTCAAGATTGACTTTCAGATCTTTCGCCAGTTTACGAGCGCGAGGAGAAGCCACAGTGCGACCATTCTTCGGAGCAGCGCTTGTTCCATTGGTGGAAGCAGCAACAGCAACAGGTTCAGGAGCCGCAGCAGGAGCAGACGGAGTATCAGCAGGAGCAGCGGTTGAAGAGGCTTGCTGTTTCGCGGTTTCGATTTCGGCTTCGGTTTCTGCCAAAAGCGCGATCGCATTTCCAACCGGAGCAGATTCGCCTGCTTGAGTGACGATCGCAGCCAGATAGCCCTCGTAGAAGGATTCGACATCCATATCGGCTTTGTCCGATTCCACGACCACGACGGTTTCACCTTTTTCAACTTTGTCGCCCGGTGATTTGACCCAGGACACGATTTTTCCTTCGGTCATCGTGGAACTGAGAGCGGGCATGAAAATTTCGTGGATCATGGCGGTTTATCAGAATGGGTCTAGATCGAAACACAAACAGTGCAGATCAGATTGTATCGAATATTGGTCTGAAAACCGCTAAGAGTGAACGGCTGACCAAATTGCTTTAAACAAGTCAGTGGGTTCGATCGGTTTCGTCACGTGCGCCTGAAATCCGGCTGCAAGTGAGGCTCGGCGGTCTTCTTCACGGGCGTAGGCAGTCAGCGCGATCGCTGGAATGGTCGATCCTTGGGCACGTAATTGCTGAATCAATTGAAAGCCGTCTTCTCCTGGCATTCCTAAATCGCTAATCAATAAATCATGCGTGTTCGTGAGCTTTGATCGAGCATCTTTGGCAGAATGAGCGATCGTCACAGTTGCGCCTTGTTGTTCCAGTAAAAATCCGAGCAGGTCACGCGCATCCGCTTCATCATCTACGATCAGAATTGAAAGTCCGGTAAGTTGATCATCAGGAATGCGATCGACCGGACTCATCTTCGGCTGTACAGAAGCCGTGAGCAACGGTAATTCAACGATGAAAGTTGCGCCTAGATTTTCACCCGGACTATCAACGCCAATTTTGCCGCGATGACGTTCGATAATGTGACGCACGATCGCAAGTCCCAGTCCTAATCCGCCGAATTGCCGCGTGATACTACTGTCCGCTTGGCGGAATTGTTCAAAGACGTGCGGTAAGAATTCGGGAGCGATGCCTTTTCCGGTGTCGATGACTTTTAGGGCGATCGTTGAATCTTGGCTGGAAAGTTCGATCGTAATTGTGCCGTTTTCAGGCGTGAATTTGACGGCATTCGATAACAAGTTCCAGACGACTTGTTGAAGGCGATTAAAGTCGCCAGAAACACTTGTGAAGGTGGAATTTAAGCGCGTGTGGATTTGGATATTTTTGGCTTGGGCGGACAGGCGAACTGTCTCGATCGCAGATTCCACAACAGTAATCAGATTGACAGGCGCAAAGACGAGAGGGAGCTTACCTCGCAGAATTCGCGAAACATCTAATAAATCTTCGATCAGTTGCGATTGCAGTTTCGCGTTACGCTCGATCGTTTCTAGTGCCTGTTGGGTTTGAAGTTCGCCCATTTTGCGAGTTCTGAGCAAACGAATCCAACCGAGAATGGGATTCAGGGGCGATCGTAATTCGTGAGAAACGACGGCAAGAAATTCATCTTTAATGCGATTCGCTTTTTCTTGCTCCAGACGGGCTGCCCGTTCTCGCTCTAACGCATTCGCCCGTTCTTCGATCAGCATTTTCTGATCGTGAATATCGGTACAAGAGCCATACCAGCGGACAATTTCACCGTCTGGATCACGCAATGGAAGTGCTTTACCTAAATGCCAACGATATTCGCCTGTTTCCGCATTTCGTAGCCGATATTCGACCGTGTAAGGTTCACCGGTCTTCAGACAATGCTGCCAAATTACGTCAGCTTTTTCGGTATCTTCAGGGTGAAAGCAGTTTTGCCAACCTTCTCCATTCGTTTCACCGAACTTGGTTCCTGTATAATCGTACCAGCGTTGATTATAGTATTCGTGATAGCCGTCTGGTTTTGTGATCCAAAACATTTGTGGCATTGTGTCCGCAAGTGTTTTGTAAATCAGTTGACTCTCTTCTAAAGCATCTTCTGTCTGTTTTGATCTTGTAATATCTGTTTGTGATCCGGTCACTCGAATCGCTCGTCCCGTGTCATCCCAAACGGCTTGACCTCGATCGAGAACCCAAACGATCGAGCCATCGCGCCGCACGATCCGATATTCATCGTTGTATTGTCCTGATCCTTTCAGCACATAATCATGAAATCGATCGAGAACGCGATCGCGATCGTCTGAATGAATCGTTTCGCACCAAACCGCGACAGAATCAGAAATCGGTTCATCGCCTGCAATTCCGCGCAGTTCTTTCCAGCGATTTGAGACGTACCACTGATCGGTTAAAACATTCCAATCCCAAAATCCATCTTGGCTTCCCCGTACAAATCTTTCAAATCTTGATTCAGCGTTTCGTAGGGCTGCTTCTGTTTGCTGAAGTCGTTCTAAAACTTGTGAATAAGTTAGTTTTGGTTCAGAACAGTCTGCATTGCTCTGACCCTCAGCATAAGGCTGTAAATAGATTTCATAGGAATCGCCGATCTTAGAATGTTCCACCATAACTGCCAATGACTCCCGCTCAGGGGCATTTTACCTAAAATAACTCTCTCGAAAGGCAGAGGCTTCCATCTAAAGATAGAGGCGCATCATTGCTGTTGTTTGAAGAAGTCCCCGATTAGGTACAGTGATCCACAAAGCACTGTTAGATCCGGACGCTGACTTGCATCTTCTAAAGCTGAGGAAACATTTGGATAAGTTTCGCAAGTTTTGAGGTCTGGACAAATTCCTGATGCTAGAGTTGCAAGTTCGATCGGATCAGCGGAACTATGATCGGGAACAGGAACTAAGAACAGCGAATCTTGCGATCGCAATAATGCTTTAAAGACATCCGCATGATCCTTAGTCGATAACATTCCCATGACCCATTGAACTGGAGTTTTTCCAATCTGATCAATGTACTGTCGTAATGCGATCGCACTGGCTGGATTATGTGCGCCATCAATCAAAATTCGATGTCCTTTCCAGTCATACCATTGCATTCGTCCTGCCCAAGTTGTGTTTTGAATTCCATTGATCATTGCATCATCAGAAATATTCCACTTTTGCTGTTGCAGGAATTGAATTGCAGCGATCGCTAATGCAGAATTATGCAGTTGGATTTCACCTTGCAAGGGTAATCGATACTTGAAAGACTCATATTGCGCTAAACCGTCGATCGAGTGTGCAGGTTCGGGATAAACAACCGGACAATTGAAATCGGCAATTCGTCGATCGATTACCGCTTTTGCTTCCGGTGGCAATTGTCCGATCACTGCCGGACAGCCAGATTTCAGAATTCCAGCTTTTTCCCGCGCAATATTCGACAACGTAAATCCCAATCGTTGCCAATGTTCTCGACTAATCGAAACAATCACACTGACTAACGGATGCTCGATCACATTCGTTGCATCTAATCGTCCCCCTAATCCAACTTCAATCACTGCAATATCAATCTTTTGTTCTGCAAAATAAAGCCACATTGCAGCCGTCAACACTTCAAACTGAGTTGGTGAAAAGTCTGGATCAACGTTCGCTTGAACTTTGAGCAAAGATTCGTATAAGGCTTCAGGCTCGATCGATTGATTGTTAATACAAATTCGCTCTGTCCAATCAATTAAATGCGGCGAAGTATATCGTCCTGTTTTATAACCTGCTTCCGTCAAAATCGTTGAAAGATACGCACAAACCGAGCCTTTCCCGTTACTGCCTGCAACGTGAACGACGGGAACTTGTTCATGCGGATTTCCCAAGTCTGATAAAAGCTTTAGACTCGCTTCTAAACCAAGATGAACTCCGAAGCGCTCATACGACTGCAACAACGCTTCTATGTTTTGAATCGTGTCCAAATTTGTCATCTCCGAAAATTGCGATCGCTTCACTCTACAATAAATGACGGTTTATTGCGATCGCTGCCCATGTCTACTGTTACTGTTCGCGTTCCTGCGACGACTGCTAATCTTGGTGCGGGTTTTGACTGTGTTGGAGCCGCTTTGACGCTGTATAACGAATTCAAGTTTTCCGAAATTGACACCGGATTAAAAATCACCGCAACGGGAACAGAAGCCGATCGTGTTTCTCTGGGAACCAGCAATCTGGTGTATCAGGCATTTGTGAAATTGTTCGATCGCATGGGTCGATCCGTTCCGTCGATTCAACTCGATATCAAAATGGATGTGCCCCTTGCACGCGGATTAGGAAGTTCTGCAACTGCGATCGTAGGCGGATTAGTCGGCGCAAATGAACTCGCTGGCTCACCGCTGTCTCAGGCTGAAATTGCAGAATTCGCCACTGAAATCGAAGGACACCCAGACAATGT
>JADEXW010000353.1 GCA_015206935.1 Pseudanabaenaceae cyanobacterium LEGE 13415
ATCCAAGAATTGTGAATTCAACTCGTAATCGGGCTGAGGCTAACTGAAACGCGCTAATTCCAGGAATAATTTCAAACGGAATATCCGCTTCTAACAATGCCTGCATTTGTTCTTGAATCGCGCTGTAGAGGCATGGATCGCCAGAGTGGAGCCGAACGACGGATTTCTGCGATCGAACTCGATCGATCAAAATCGGCAAAATTTCCTCTAGCGTCTTATCAGCGGTTGGAATCACTTCAGCATCCGGACGAATGCCTTCTAGAATTTCGGGCGGGACAAGAGAATCAGCAAATACGATCGTGTCTGCTTGTGCTAAAAGTTTCTGCGCTTTGACCGTGAGTAAATCTGGATCTCCAGGGCCCGCACCTACAATGTAAACTGCTGGCGGAAGTTTATTCGCTAACATATTCGCTCGAATTGAAGGAGACAAAGTTATACCTACTGTTGAACAGAGAACCCGCTGCTACATTCTGTGCTGTCAATTCACAATGCTCTATTTGCCGATCAATATTGTTCGTTTAGACGAGAGAACAGGAAATGTATTCTTCTTGGCAGGTGAGGAGAATATCATAGAAAGCTACCCCAACGGGAATTGGAGGTATCTGACATGAATCAGCCTAATTTTCAAGCAATGAGCCGCACAGAATTACATCGGTACGTGCTTGAACACCGAGAAGATCAAGCTGCGTTTTATGCCTACGTGGATAAGCTTCACCAAGAAGGAACTTGGGTCGAAATGCCACCAGTGGAGTCGGTCGAGGAGCTAGAGAATTATCCAGAATTCACAGCATGGATTCGTCGCAATTCTCAGACAAAACCAGAAAATTAATTTCCCGGATCTGCTTCTACCCTCAGCGGAGAATTAATTGGTAGATGCACCCTGACTAATTCCCTGGAGAATATTCTCTGGGGGATTTTTTATCGAGACGGCTGAGAATCTGGATTTGGATCAGGCACAACATCGGGAAGCGATCGACGAACAACATACAGCCAAATTAGCCCGATCGCACCTAACGCAATCCCGACTAAACTCACCACCTGAGCCATTCTCAAAAATCCCAACATCAAACTATCTGTTCTCAGTCCCTCAATCCAAAAACGTCCCGCACTATAAGCCACCATATAAGTTAGAAACAGCGTTCCAAGCTTTAATCGAGGACGTTTGAAAAAGAGAAACATCAACAAGGCAAAAACACCCAAATTCCAGAGCGATTCATACAGGAACGTTGGATGGTAATAAGCCAAATTTTCTAAACCGATCGGGCGACGATCCGCCGGAATAAACAGCTTCCAAGGTAAATCCGTCGGACTCCCGAACGCTTCAGAGTTGAAGAAATTTCCCCAGCGCCCGATCGCTTGTCCCAAAATCAGTGACGGTGCAACGAGATCTGCTAACTGCCAGAATGAAATACGCTTAAGTCTGGCAAAAATCAGAGCCGCGATCGTACCTCCAAGAATGGCTCCATGAATCGCAATCCCGCCCTCCCAAATCGCAATAATTGATCCAGGATTCGCCGCATAATCGCGCCACTGAAAAATCACGTAATACAGACGCGCACTCGGAATCGCTGCTAGCACAAGCCAAATCGCCAGATCGCTAATTAGCTCTGGATTGACCTGCCGTCGAGATGCCAAATACTGAGACAAATTCACCCCAATCAGAACCGCCGAAGCAATCAGAACGCCATACCATCGAATCGATAAGGGGCCCAATTCGATTCCGCGTCCGGGTGAGGTAAATTGAAACGCTAATACAGCATCAGCCAGCATAAGACCAGTGAGAGACAGGGCACTGATCACGATAGCATTTCTGGGAATCTATCTGCGGTTTGGCTCGATCGGGATCGTTCCAACCGTTGCGGGATGCTCTAGATTAATTGGCAAACAAATCGTAAATTGACTCCCTTCACCTTCTTTCGAGGACATTAAAACCGTTCCTCCATGAAGTTCAGCCAACTTCTTCGTCAGTGCCAATCCTAATCCCGTACCTTCATGTTTGCGAGACAGTGAGCCATCCACCTGCTGAAATGGACGAAATAAAAGATGCTGCTTGTCTTCGGGGATTCCGATCCCCTGATCCCAAACGGTCATATGTAGCATCTCTTCATGACGCTGTACAGAAAGTCCAAGTTCGCCGCCTTCATTCGAGAATTTGATCGCGTTCGAGAGCAGATTTAGCAACATTTGACGAACGCGCAACTCGTCTGCCATGAGCGGTTCTAGACCTGGCTCGATCGAGGTATGAACGGTCAGTTTCCGCATCCGAGCTTGCTCCGTCACAAACGAGAGCGTTTTCTCGCAAATTTCATCCACCACGATCGGGGCAAGTTCCAGTCGTAATTGTCCCGCCTCTACTTTCGACAAGTCCAGAACATCGTTAATCAAGCCCAACAAATGCTGCCCGCTCTGATAAATCTGATGGACGTAAATTTGTTGCTTTGAATTGAGAACGCCAAAAATTTGTTTTTGTAGAATCGACGAAAAGCCCAAAATCGAAGTCAGAGGTGTCCGTAACTCGTGGGACATATTCGCCAAAAAGTCGGATTTCATCTGTGATGCCCGTTCGAGTTCGTCATTTTTTGCAGCGAGTTCCGCCTCGGTTTGTTTCTGCTGCGTAATATCACGGGTAATCATTGAAACTGCGGTCGGCTGTCCCTGTTCATTCAAGATGGGACTCACTGAAACGAGAGCAGGAAAAGAATCCCCATTGCGACGATGGCAAGTTACTTCTCCACTCCAACCGCCCGCGATCGCTTGAGAAATTAATAATTCCGTTTGCTTTCGCTCTGGATATAAAACTGCCGCATGCGTTCCAATCAGCATGTCAACTTGCCAATTGAAAATTCGACTTGCTGCGGAATTTGCATACGTAATTTTGCCGTTTAAATCGGTAATTACAGTACTGTCATAAGCTGATTCAACCGCACGAGAAAAAATTTGAAGCTGTTTTTCAATTCGCTTTCTTTCAGTGATATCGCGACCAATTCCCATCCCGCCAATTAGCTCATCATCGCGGAATAAAAGCTTGCCATTCACTTCCAAATAAATCTCAGTGCCATGCGAAGTCGTGAGAACAAATTCAAAATCTCTCAGTTCGCCTGTCCGCATCAAATTCTCGAACGCTTGCATCGTTCTTTCCCGATGAGCAGGCGACACAAATTCTAAATACGATCGCCCGATCACCTGATCTCTAGAACACCCCAGAAGTTTTTGACCATAGGAATTCATGTAGGTCAACGCACCATCCAAATCCACGGTGTAAACCATGTCGTTGGCGGTCTCAACATAGGCTCGGAAAAGCTCTTCCGATTGACTTAAACTAATTTCCACGGAGCCAATACGGACGAGTTTGTCAGGAAGTGTATGATTCGACATTTCCACAAAGTTACCAGGCAGAAGGGCAAAGCAAAAGAGGCAGATAATGAATGGAGAAGGGGTGTCCCCAGCGAGTTAAACGATGGCTTAAGTTGTTGAAATAAAACACTAGCTTGGCAACAACTTGCACAATGAGAAAAAAGCGCTCTAGAAAGAGAATCTTTATTCGTCAGTTTGTCAGGACAAACGGCAAATAAAGTTTCTATTCCATAAGTTATGATTCGGCTCTCTAGACCGGAGATTTTATAAAAATTAGGAAGACAGTTCAATTTCTGAAATCCTCATAGAAGTTTGTACCATGTGTGTAAAACATAAAGCGGGATTTATACGGATCATTCCTAGGATGGATCTTCAGTTTTGTTAAAAACAAGTAAGTAATTTTACAAAGGCTAAATAAGAATACGCAAATTAACTCAGAGAATCCCTAGAACGTCGATCGCACCGTTTAAGATAGAGGTCTGACTCAATCACTTACGAGAGCGCTCCTCTAACTTCGAGACTGCTATTTCTCTATTCGCGCGATTTTTCTGATTTCCGTAAAGTTTGAGTGAAGTTTCAGCCAAATCTCCTGATTTTCTTTTTCTACCCGTTTCTAGTGCCATATGAAAGCCTTAGTAGGGGCATCCCTTCCTGAACTAACCGAGTGGGTCAAAGAGCAGCAACAGCCTGCTTATCGAGGACAACAGCTACACCAGTGGATTTACCAGCGAGGCGCTCGATCGCTCTCCGAAATTTCCGTATTCCCGAAGCAGTGGCGCTCTGAAATGGCGGATTGTGCGATCGGTCGATCGGAAATTCACCACGAGGCTAAATCGATCGATGGAACTGTCAAGTTTCTCCTGCGCCTGAGTGACGGTCAAATTGTCGAAACTGTTGGTATTCCGACCGATAAACGCCTTACCGTTTGTGTTTCGTCTCAGGTCGGCTGTCCGATGGCATGTGACTTTTGTGCGACTGGAAAAGGGGGATTCAAGCGCAATCTCGAACGGCATGAAATCGTTGATCAGGTGTTGACCGTTCAAGAAGTGTTTCAACAGCGCGTGAGCAATATTGTGTTCATGGGCATGGGTGAGCCGCTGTTGAATCTGGAAAATGTTTTGGGTGCGGTTCGATCAATGAATGAAGATATTGGTATCGGTCGCCGCTATATCACGATTTCTACGGTAGGGATTCCCGGTAGAATCCGTAAACTTGCGGATCATCACTTGCAGGCGACTCTTGCGGTGAGTTTACATGCCTCGAATCAAGAGGTGAGAGAGCAATTAATTCCAAGTGCGCGACAGTATCCGTTGGAAGCTTTGTTGGATGAATGTCGTGAGTATGTGAAGCTAACTGGGCGGCGCGTGACATTTGAATATATCTTGCTCTCAGGTGTGAATGATTGCGCTGAACACGCGATCGAGCTTGCGGATCATCTCAGGGGTTTCCAAAGTCATGTGAATCTGATTCCGTATAATCCGATCA
This sequence comes from Pseudanabaenaceae cyanobacterium LEGE 13415, assembly GCA_015206935.1. Taxonomy (GTDB): domain Bacteria; phylum Cyanobacteriota; class Cyanobacteriia; order Leptolyngbyales; family Leptolyngbyaceae; genus Leptolyngbya. Next base: position 4,840 of record JADEXW010000353.1, read on the forward strand.
ATGAAGTGGATTATCAGCGACCGGATCAGCGGCGGATTAACCAATTCGTGAAGGTATTGAGCGATCGTAATATTGCGGTGAGTGTCCGAAAAACGCGCGGTTTAGAAGCGGATGCGGCTTGTGGGCAGTTAAGAGCTTCTTTTGTCAACGCTGCAAAAAATTAGAAGTCCTCAAAAAATGGGGACTTCTAAAAGATTTTATCGACGGGCGTAGATGCCGGGGGCGTAGGCTTCGATCACTTTGCCTGTTTTCGAGCAAGTGATCATGAGATAGTCACACTCTCCGCATTGTGTTCGTGTTAGTTGATCAGGGTGAATGTGAAATCGCTCGGCGGGACTGCCACAGTTTGGACAGCGAATGGCTTGAATCACTTGCATTTTAAATTCCTCAATGCGAATCGCTAGCTTTAAATAAAACTTTGAGCTTTAAACAGATGGAATTCGATCGACGATTTGTATTTCTCGCTACTAAATCAGCGATTTCTTTACAAATTGCTGTACCGAACCGATCTCCATTATGGACAGCAAAAATGCCTATCTGCTTTAAAGTTCATCTTTATTTTAAACTTCACAAAACCGGGGATCACCTATCTACAGTGTGATCCCCGGTTTAATCGTTGATACAATTCGTTGACATGCCATAACGCAAAAATCGCAGTTATTACACAATAAAGTATTGGAAAAATCGAAAGATTATACTTTTGAATTCAATTTAAGAAGCGGCACATTGTTGTGGGGTAACAGGTTGAGGTTCCACAATCACTTCTTTAATCCCTGAGATGCGAATTAAAGAAGAGACCGCTAATTTTGCTCGATCGTTGGCTTTTTCTAAAATTCCATCTGTACAAGCCGCAAGCCTAATTTTCTTCAGTGCTTCTTCCTGCGCTAATTTTTGCAAATTCGGAGCCACATCAGGACCCAATCCCAAAGGACCGCGATTGTAGTCGTAAACGCTCGAT
>JADEXW010000354.1 GCA_015206935.1 Pseudanabaenaceae cyanobacterium LEGE 13415
CCATTTGGGTCGCGCTAAAATGCCCTGATGCGCCCATCCAAAGGTTTTCTCCTTCTCCAGGCGCTCCACTATGTTGAAAGAGTCGATTTGCAGCAAGATGGTTTGCCCAGTCTTGAGCGTGGTTTGCCAAATCATCAGACCAGTTGAGCGGTGCAACACCCACTTCTGAACGATAGCGATTGTGTGCATCTAGGATCTCTCTTGCCATTCCGCTTGGCGATGAACCAGATCCACCAGGACTAGACTCACCCGGAAGACAGAGTTCCTGTCCGACTTCTAACCTTGGTGCATCAGCATCTGTAACAGGTGTACCATCTGTCTTCCTGATTTCACGCCAACGATTCCCATCCCCTAGCTGTCGTTGAGCAATCAAAAATAGCGTGTCTCCTGCTTGAACCGTGTATGATCTACCAGATACACAACAAGTCATCTTTCAACTCCAAAAATAAGCTACAAAATCGCTGTAGCAGAGGGTTTGCTGTCAAGTTCTTTGCTTAACTGTCTTTATCGTAGAGATTCGGCTCAAGACAAACATCTGAAGAACGTCTCGACCCTGTTGAACAAAGTAGAGTCAATTTGATTAACCTTCGTTGACTGATTGAGTAGGTTTACTTAATCCTTTGTCGATGAGCAATGTCCCCTGCTTGACCCGTTTCGTCACTGTTCGATCGACATTTCTAACCGTTCAGCAAGTCGCGATCGCAGTTACACCAGCATCAATCAAGTTCATGCCATCCTTCCAGGATCGACTTGCAATCTGTCCCAGAGTATCCTACTCTTAATTGAGAATAAATATCATTTTGATTGGGCAGCATTTGTCTTGATTGCCCAAAAGTTTTAGTGACTTCTGTTTTCAATTATCTGGAGAACCTGAATGGGCATTCAGTTTAGGCACATTATGTTAATGGTGGAAGATGTTTTATCAACTGCAACCTTTTTTCATCAAAGCTTAGGGCTTCCAATCAAAATTGCCACGAGTTCTTGGGCAGAGTTAGAAGCAGATGGAACGATCATTGCGCTTCATAGCACTTCCGAAAAACCGTTGCTCATTAGCTCTCCGATTCTAAGTTTTCATGTTGCAGATATTTACACCACGATCGAAGATTTAGAAGCAATGGGAGCAAAGCTTGAAGGTTCAGTGAGACAACCTGCTTTTGGTAAGGTCGCATCGATTCGGACTCCCGATGGTCATCTATTGAGCTTGCTTCAGCCTGTCGATGATCGTCAGTTAAAAGCTTTGCTTCAGAGGACTCCAGAACTAGAAAATGACTCAACGAAAAAAGCGACTCATTCTTAGAAAGTTTGCAGTTCAACATCTTCAGCTTGTCGATCAGCGATCGCATTGGACAACCTATCGGAAGCAGAGTCCAGAACCGATTCTTCAGATCACTTGAATCAATGATGATAAGGTAATCATGGGCTAGAAAACCTTCTAAGCTCATTGAAAAATTTATTAGACATCACAAGCAAGTTTTAATAATTACCCGTGTTGCCAATTCTGAGTAGATCTGCTTGAATCACCACAGATAATACGTGAGGCACGATCGCGCGATCTAGCCAGGATTAAGAATTGTTTTAAGACACATCATTGAGGATGCACTTGTGAAAACTCAAGCTTTGATATTGATATTGGGACTAACGATTGGATTGAGATTGAGCGATCGAGCAATGGCGCAAGTCGTACCAGATCAGACCTTGCCTTTGGGAGAGCGATCGCAAATTTCAGGTGATCCCACCTTTCAAATTGATGGCGGTGCAATCCGTGGCAATAACTTATTTCATAGCTTTCAACAGTTCTCAGTTCCAACAGGCGGTAGTGCTTTATTTAACAATGCTCCAAACATCACCAACATCATTACTCGTGTGACTGGTAGCAATCTTTCTAACATTGATGGATTGATTCGAGCAAACGGCACTGCAAATCTATTCTTAATCAATCCAAACGGGATTCTATTCGGTGCAAATGCTCGCTTAGAACTGGGGGGATCATTTTTCGCCAGTACAGCAGAGAGTCTAGCGTTTGCAAATGGATTTGAGTTCAGTGCCAGTAATCCTCAAGCTCCACCCTTGCTTACAATTAGTGCGCCTATTGGGTTGCAGTATGGCAATCGATCGAGCGAAGTGCGATCGCAAGGAGCTATCTTACAAGTTCCGACTGGTCAAACCTTGGCGCTCATTGGTGGGAATGTGACGATCGACGGTGGGCAACTTCTCGCACCCGGAGGACGAATCGCGTTAGGCGGCATTTCAGAACCAGGAACGGTTGCATTCAATCCAGATGCGAGCTTCAGTTTTCCCGATCGTATTGCACGAGCCGATGTTGTGCTGACGAATGGGGCTTTCGTTAATGTTCGTGCGGGTGGAGGAGGCGAAATTGCAATCACGGCTCGGAATCTCAAATTGACCGGGGCAAGTGTGCTTCAAACTGGAATCGGAGCAGGTTTAGGATCTGCACAAGCACAAGCAGGCAACATCACCATTCAAGCGTCGGAAGATATTACACTTGAAGATGAATCACTAATTAACAATTCAATTTCGTCTAATGGGATTGGGAAGGGAGGAGACATTAGGATTAATGCACGATCTCTATTTGTGACTAACGGCGCACAAGTACTTGCAGGTACGTTTAGCGAAGGAGCAGGCGGGAGTTTAACCGTGAACGCGACCGACTCGGTTCAAATTATTGGGGAGTCGAGTCAATTTTCCAGCGGCTTGTATTCTCAAGCCAGCGATCGCGGTAACGCGGGGAACTTAATTATTAACACGAAAACGCTCATCATCCGCGATGGGGCACAAGTATCATCCAGTACCTTTAGCGAAGGAGCAGGTGGGAGTTTGACCGTGAATGCGACCGACTTGATCGAACTGATTGGAACGTCGGCAGATGATCTGTTTCCCAGCGGCTTGCTTTCTTCAACCGAGGGTCGTGGTAACGCGGGAAATTTAACCATTAACACGAGAACGCTCATCATCCGCGATGGGGCACAAGCCCTCTCCAGTACCTTTAGCGAAGGGGCAGGCGGGAGTTTGACCGTGAACGCGACCGACTTGATCGAACTAAGTGGAACGTCAGCAAATGGTCCATTTCGCAGTGGCTTGTATTCTCAATCTGACAGTGATAGTCGAGGCGATGCGGGAAATTTAAGCATTGACACGAGAGACCTAATCGTTCGTAATGGGGCAGTAGTTTCATCTGCTACCTCTACTAGTGGAGCAGGCGGAAATTTGACGATTAAAGCCACGGACTCGATACGAATCTTTGGAACCTCAGCAGATGATAAATTCTCCAGCGTCTTGAGCGCAAGAACAAGAGCGAGCGGTAACGCTGGGGATATCATACTGAACGCAAAGCAATTTCTGATTGAGGATGGGGGACAGGTTACTAGTCAACAAGATAATGCCGCAGCAACCGGAAGCGTCGGCAATATTCGCATCGAAGTAGGATCGCTGTTTGTCGGAAATAATGCAAGTATCACCGTCGAAGACCGAAGCACGATCGTCGATCGTCCAAGAACTGAATCTGTGGGCAATATTGATATTCAGTCCAACAGCGTGAGAGTCGATCGCGGACTCATCTCTGCCGAAACTGCTAGCACCGATGGCGGGAACATTGGTCTCAATGTGCGGGATCTCTTGTTGTTGCGGAATGGGGGGCAGATTTCTACCAATGCAGGAACGGCTGAAGCAGGCGGCAATGGAGGCAACATCGTCTTTAACGGGAACTTCATTGTGGCTGTACCCGAAGAGAATAGTATTATCTCCGCGAATGCCTTCACCGGACGCGGCGGCAACATTCGCATCAACACACAAGGACTGTTTGGCATTGCACCTAGCACGAGTAACACCACCGGATTGAGCCGCATCACTGCAAGTTCTGAGTTTGGCATCAGTGGCACGATCATATTGAATCGACCGGATGTTGATCCTAGTCGAGGATTGGTACAGTTACCCACAGAGCTACAAGATACAAGCGGCTTGATTGCTTCCGTTTGTCCCGCCGATCGAGGAAATTCGTTTGCCATTACCGGACGCGGTGGATTGCCCCAAGATCCGCGACAACCGTTGATGAGTGACAGTGTTTGGCTCGATGATCGCGCTTCAACACAATCTGCACTTCCTGCTCAACCTGTTTCACAGATCCAGGAAGCCCAAGGCTGGATCAAGCAACCTGATGGCAGCATCCATCTCGTTGCAACCTATCTGGGTGAAAGGTCGCAAACCTCTCCGTCTCCCTTCTGTTCCTTGTCTTCTATAGGCAATCCTTGAGGCGGAAGATACATAAATTAAGTTGATAATCACCAAATGTTAGTTGAAACAGTTGACTTTCGCGCAAGATCGATCGAGACGTTTTTCAGATGTTTCTCTGACATTAAATTTCTACGCTCAAGAGAGTTCAGCTTGCAATAGTTGATGAACACTCTAAGCATCATTTTGTGAACAACACGATCGGTGTATTTATTGAGCAATCGATTCGCCCAAATCTGGAGCGTTGCGATCGCAGGAAGATAGTGATATTCTCCCAATCAAGTCTCTCATCGCATCCGATTTGAAATCATGTTTGCAAGGACAACCCTGGACTCTCAATGTAATTGCATCAGGTATACCTTACCTAATTAGAGGAGAAGACCATGAATTCCGACAAAGCAAATGAGATTAGCCATAAATTTGAGTCTTTGCTTTCTGCGATGACTCCTGAGATCGCTCAATTAATTCAACAATATTCAGTCTCAGGAACTATAGATGCTACGCTGAAAACCGCAACCGAAACAATAACATCAACAGGTTGTGTCTACAGACCCCCTGGTGGAGCCTCATGTACTAGTTTACCAAGCACGATACTGGAAATTTTTCCTGAAGTGCTTCAGTTCGGCGAAACATCAGATTCTGATCCTGCGGAGCAGTTTTGGATGAACCTCGCATCAATCCTGTTCAAGACAATGATAGTTTTAGAGCAATCCATCCAGGAAACCGATGAGAGTTTTGAAGTTCACTTCGCTATTGATACAGCCAAAGTGAATTGTGAACAGCTAGTGGTTTGTCAATGGGACAGCAACTCATCTCAAACTCGTCTTCTTACTTGCTCTATGCCGTAAACATGACGATGTGCTGCTCAATCTTATTCACGTAGCTTTCATTCTTTTGTTGGGGTGACGTTTAGAGGGAGTCAAGTCTGTGATTCAAAGAGAGATGGGCAACTACTGGAGTTTACACCGAGTGAATTCTTGGGTGGTTGCAGGTTCCATCGTTGCATTTGCACATCCTGCCTGTTCTCAAGTTACGCCCGATGCCACGTTGGGTGTTGAGCAGTCGATCGTCACTTCAACGACAAATAATGGTTCTCTCCGTCAACAAATCGAGGGTGGAGCAACTCGCGGGAACAATCTGTTTCATAGCTTCCGCGAGTTCAACATTGCTGAAGGACAGAGCCTCTATTTTCAAGCTCCATTGGGTATTCAGAACATTATCAGCCGAGTGACAGGCGGAAGTCCCTCCAATATTGAAGGAACATTAGGGATAGTGGGAAGCACTGCTAACCTGTTTTTGCTCAATCCGAACGGGATTTTCTTCGGAGCCAATGCTCGTCTAGATGTTAGAGGCTCATTTGTAGCAACAACCGCTTCTGCAGTTCAGTTTGGTACTCAGGGCTTTTATAGTAGTTCTGCACCAGAGTCTCCTCCTTTGCTGACCGTCAATCCCTCTGCTTTGTTGTTCAACTCAGTGAAGCTTGCTTCGATCGTCAATCGTTCAACTGCTCTGTTAGAATCCGGTGGGCGAGGGCTACAAGTGCCAGAG
>JADEXW010000355.1 GCA_015206935.1 Pseudanabaenaceae cyanobacterium LEGE 13415
AAGGTAAATCAATCAGCGGTGAACCTTGTGGATGACGTAATAACCAGCGCGATCGACGACGCACTAACTTTGATCGATCGTTCAATGCCTGATGCAAACATCCAAGTCCTGCGGTTCCATAGTTCCAAGCTTGTTCCACCGCTTCCAAGCGAACTAGGAGATCTTCGTGGTTCAGTTTTTGTTGAATTCCTTCAATTCCGCCTAAGATTGCGCCTTGATGTGGGGCTGGAGTCTGTCCACCTAAAATCGCATCTGTAGACTGTGGATTAGAATTTGCTTCCGGCATAATATTCGCGCCTTCTGTGATGTAATTGTGCTAGTTTGCTCAGTTAATTTTACGTAGATGCGCTTTGTGCGATCGTACCATCTTCAACCCTATGTCCACCAAACCTTTTGATCAATTCAACAAACGTCTATTTGAAACCTTATTGTCCCCGTTTGGTACAGTCACCCCGAATCGTGCGGTCTTGGGAGAAGAAAGAGCGATCGACATTTATTTTGAACCGAATCCAAACGTTTCACTACCTGTTCAGGAACTTGGCTATCTCTCTTTAATGCTTGATAAACCTGCGTTGTTAGAACCTTTTCGGAGTTCTCTCAGCGATGAAGATATGCACAATTGTTTGCTGAAATTATTCTTAGTTTATGCTGAGTATCGCCGCCAAGAGGAATCGATCAAAACTGAGAATTTACCGCGTCTTTGGATACTTTGTGCTTCAGTCTCAAATGTATTAATCGAAGAATTCAACGGACAATTTGATACAACATTCGGGGAAGGGTTTTATTCTCTTGCACCCCGACTTCGAGCGACGATCGTGGTAATTGATGAACTTCCAACAACACCTGAGACGCTTTGGTTGCGTTTACTCGGTCGCGGACGAACTTAGGAAGACGCGATCGCTGAATTATTACTGCTTCCAGAAGAAGATGCACTGCGTATGAATGTACTGAATCTTCTTGTGTCTTGGCGGATTAATATAGATTTATTGGAACAAGCGAACGAGGAAGAGAGGCGAATTCTTATGGCTTTGTCGCAGGCTTATCTGGAATGGGAACAGCAAACTCGTCGTCAAGGAGTTGAAGAAGGGTTAGAGCGAGGACGACGAGAAGAGAGACAGGCAATGATTGTAAGTCTTCTAGAATCTCGGTTTGGTCTGATCGATGCCGAGCTTCAAGCGATCGTTCCTGCTTTGATGGCGCTTTCTACTGAGGAATCTGTCCCCTTACTGATGCAGCGATCGAGAGAAGAATTGCTTCAACAGTTCCTCAATTGAGTTTCGCGATCGCGCTTTCCTGCACTAACACCGTTTGAGTTAACAAATCTCGAACGGTTGCAGTTAAAATTCGATGTTCTGTAACTTGCAATTCAACTGAGATTCGATCAATTCCTAATTGTCCCGGTGGATCGAGCCGCGCTACACAAACTTGATTGCGGTCGCGATCTAACGATCGATAAGTTTCTTGTTGCCTCAATGGTGTACTACTCATTCGTCCCTGAGCATCATAAATCACTTCTGATTCGGTCACTTGTGCTACTTCTCCGATGTCTAATCGAATCTCAGTCTGTCCTTCTGAAGCAGCTTGTAACATTAGCGGTTCTTCACGTTTGCAAGGGTACTTTGTGCCGGGTTCAAACAAGGGATAGTAACTATACGATCGAGAATATGGTTCCCAAAGTCGAATGGCATAACCATGTCTAAGATAGTCTTCTAATCCTGCAATTTGTGTAAGTGCTAATGCTCCATGTGCAACCGCTTCAAAGGGTTTATGGACTTGAACTCTCTGCCTGCCAAAGTATGAGATAAACAATTGTTGGATTGCTCTAATTTGGCAACTTCCACCGACTAGCAAGATTTGTTCAATATCTGATTTTTGAACGCCTTTCCGCAAGCCTAACTGTAGCGTTTCGTCTATTGCTTGTCGAACTTGCTCTAACAATTGACGTTCTTCCAGCAAATCCTCGAACTGCGATCGCGTTAATACCAAATCGTGATAGATGAAGTTCTCCTCATCGAACCAGCTTTCTTTGGCTTCATCTACGGCTGAAAGTCGAATCTTTAACTGTTCAGCGATCGATAACAAGTTTTGCCAACCAATTTCACCGATCGCCTCTCGTATCGTGGTCATCTGTTGCAGATAGTTCTCGACAATCCATCGATCGAGATCTTCACCACCGACATAAGCATCCGCTTTTGCTAATACTTCCGCCCGTAATACTTCCTGACCTGTTGCCATTCCTGAAGTGCGAACTAAGCTTAAATCTAATGTTCCGCCACCAAAATCAGCAACTAACACTGTTGAACCAGGACGCTGAACTGCGTATCCTAATGCTGCCGCAGTTGATTCATCCACGAATTTGACATCTGGAAAGCCAAATTTAATTGCAACATCTTGGAACCAATCTAAATATCTTTCAAATGCACCGACTGGAACTGTAAAAATTAACAATGAAGGCTCAATCTGTGCGGCTTTGATCGCGTCCCAAATTTGGCTGAGAAACTGAACTGCGATCGCTTCCGCATCATAAATCTGTCCGTCTAATGTTCTGGAGGGTGGCTGAAAATCTGCGGCTAAATCTCGCTTAAAGGTGCGAAAAAATCGCTGTGGTTGCATCAATCCGAGACGCTGCGATCGCACAGGTTCCCCAACCACAAATTCTCCTTTTCCCTGAACAAACACCAAACTAGGAATCACTGCAATCTCATTGAACAATCGAGAAAGATTTGGAACTCTCAGAGTCACAGGCGCTTGTGTGTCCGGTTCCAAGATGCTAATGACAGTGTTACTGGTTCCAAAATCGATCGCGACTGCGGTCATGAGGTTGCTCCAGCAGGTAAAGTTCGGCTCACTTTGGCAGGCACTAAAATGCGATCGCGATTCTGATATCCCACAAATCGCACATACACTGATTCACCGGGTACTAAATCAGCGACATCACCCTGATGTAATTGAGGATCATATTCAGTCTGCTCCCAAGGTTTCCCGATCGCTTGATAGCCCCAAAATTTCATTAAGTTATCGAGTGCGGTGAACATTCCAATCAGATTTCGAGCAGGTAAATCAGGCTTTGATTCCGCCATCCGTCGAACACTCGGATACTGAGTTAGCAAAGATTGAATTTGCTCGAATGCTTTAATTTCGGAATCTTCTTGAGTTTGGCTCGATTGGGTTTCCAACTGCGATCGTAATCTTGCACACTGTTGCTTAAATTCTTCGATCTGAACTTCCAAAGCCGCTTTTTCTCGCTGGCTTGTTTGCCAATCTGAAATTGCAGTTTCTAGTTTTTGCTCTAGCTCAGATTTTGTTCGCTCCAGTTCATCAATGTTCGATCGCAACATTGATTCAGTGGCGTGAGCAGCTTTAGTCGATCGCCAATAAAATCCACTCAATCCAAGCAATCCCACCGACAGTCCAACCACACTCAAATCCATTCGATTACTCCTGCTGTTGAATGGTTTGGGATTGTTCAACTGTTAGCGAATTCTCTACATTGTCATGATATTCCGGCAACAGATCACGGGACTCGATCGAACCTAGCGATCGCTCTAAATCTTCAGTAGCTAAGGTACAACTTTCACCCGCACCATTCAACACTGTCTCTGTAACTTTGCCATCTTTACCGATGCGATATTCAATCTGCTGATAGTTCGCCATAAGTTAGACCGTGAAGCTGATGTACGCATTATGCACCACGAGATCAAATCTGACGTGCGATCGCTAAGATAAGATCCCCAGAACTCTAAAGCGTTCTCGATTCAAAGTCCCCCAGAATGGGGGATTTAGGGGGCATTAGCTACCCAGACCGAAGCGAAAAGCTTTTCTTGCTCTAGAAAAAATGTACTATAAAAAGCCCGACTTTGACAATCGCAAAATCGGGCTTTTATTTCGTTCAAAAGTGTTTACTGAGCGCGGGGAGTCGTAGTCGAAGGCACTGCTGCTTCGTTGTACCGCCGTGGCACTTGAGCAAACCGATAGTTCGTCAATCGACTCGCCGTTGTAAAGTGCTGATTAATAATGGGCAATCCTTGATTCACCAAAGCAATCAAGCTCGGATTCCGACCAAATGCCGCTTCACGTTGGAACAAAGATGCTGCCTCTAAATGAGCATTCACCCCTTCATCAAGATAAGCATTATCAAACTGTGTTCCTGATAGTTGTGAGAACCGCTGCATGATTGCTTGATACTTCGCGCCCGGAGCCGTGGGGAGTGTCACCCGAAGACGAGGAGCAATTCGCGTTAACTGCTGTTTATTGTTCTCTTGCTCTGCAATCTCAGCTTGGGCAAATTGGCGCACTGCTTGATTCTGAGATTTTCTTAGCGCTTCCTGACCGAGCATAATGTTTGCTAGTCCAAATTGCGCCGCTTCGTTCACAAATGCGATATCAACTGCATTCGCTTGATTTGCTGGAACAATCGGAAGAAGACGTGGTGATTGTTGAGCATTCGCTTGTGAAAAGAACGAACCCCCGATCGCAAAACACAATCCCACGATCGCAGAAATCGCTACGATAAAATATTTTCTGAACATAAAACTGTCCTGTTTCTCCAAAGATCGAAGAGCATCCAAAGAGTGACGCTCTGTTTTCAATGGTGGTAGCTAAACAGACAGTTTCCTCTCTCCCAAGAAGTGTTCAGAAGGCTTAGATTCCTGCACCGTCCAGAAATTCATCAATCACACGATCGCGCAATCGACAAGCTTCCCCTTCTGGTTTCGTCTCCGCTGCTGGCATTGCATAACAAACCGCCAACGAATCACGAGTTTGCAGCATTTGAAGCTGTTGTTCTAAATTCTCAATCCGATCGACTAATGCCCGAATCACTTGAGCTTCCGAGTCCGGTAATCGTCCATGTTCCAAGGGTTCAACTCGTTCGCCTGCTCGATACACAATTCGCCCTGGAACGCCCACAACAGTACAATCCGACGGAACATCCCGCAGAACAACTGATCCTGCCCCAATTCGGACATTATTACCGAGTTGAATGTTACCGAGTACTTTCGCACCCGCACCAACGACGACATTTTCGCCTAGGGTTGGATGTCGTTTACCACATTCTTTCCCAGTTCCGCCGAGAGTGACCCCTTGATAAATCAGGGCATAATCTCCCACGATCGCGGTTTCTCCGATGACCACACCCATGCCATGATCGATGAAGACTCCTTGACCGATCGTGGCTCCAGGGTGAATCTCGATCCCGGTGAAAAATCGAGCAATTTGCGAAATCAATCTCGGCACAAATGGTACGCCCACTTTGAAAAGCCAGTGAGCGATCCGATGAAACATCAAGGCTTGCAACCCTGGATAGCAGAACAGTACTTCCATCCAGTTGCGAGCGGCAGGGTCACGATCGAAAATAATTTTGAAGTCAGCAATCAGGCTTTTCAGCACAGTGACATCCCTATGTGGCGTGATAAGACCAAAATTTATCTTAGCGTGTCAAGTGAATCGAGGTCATCCGCACTTGAATTTGAGCAAACCCCCTATAATGAGAGACTGCATTCTCTCAAGCGCTAACTCATGTCAGACGAACTTCGCCAAACTCGAATCGAGAAAGTTGATCAACTCAAACAGTTGGGGATCAATCCTTATGCTTATCGGTGGGAATCAACGCATTCAGCGGCGGAGTTGCAGAAAAAATTTGCGGAGTTGCCCAATGGTGAAGAAGATCCGACTGAAGTATCGATCGCAGGTCGAATTATGCTGCGTCGTTTTCTCGGAAAGTTAGCCTTTTTCACGATTCAAGACGAGACCGGAACAATCCAGCTTTACCT
>JADEXW010000356.1 GCA_015206935.1 Pseudanabaenaceae cyanobacterium LEGE 13415
GCGCTTCTCAGTATTGAGATTGCGGTTTTGAGTGTGGCTCATACAAGCCAGTATGGATTGGCATTTCAACAGTTGGCGTTTCTCAATTTTGTGCCGATTCTTTGGGCGGCGTTGCGTTTTGGAGCGGTGGGAGGGGCTGGAACTGCTACATTTTGCGTCATGGCGGCACTACTGAGCTACGTGGTGAAGTATCCTGACGCGCTGATATTGCCAGAGTTTCCGATCGATCCAGGTGTGCTGACGGTTCATAAACTGAGTTTGTTTACACAATGTGTGATCGGGTTATTTATCGGAACAGCGGTCACACAACAGACGCAAATTCAGGTAAAGCTGGCAATTTCTCAGATTCAATTAGCACAGTATCAAGAGCGATCGCGCTTCACGGAGATTCTTGAACAAAAGAATTCTCAATTAGAGCAAGCGAATCGCGAAAAAGATGACCTGTTATCACGAGAGCAAGCGGCACGAGAACAAGCCGAAACTGCGAACCGGATTAAAGACGAATTTTTAGCGATCGTGTCTCATGAACTCAGAACGCCCTTGAACCCAATTCTGGGATGGTCGCGGCTTCTACGAGATGGAAAACTGGATGAAATCGCGACCCAGAAAGCATTAGAGACCATCGATCGCAATGCTAAACTTCAGTCACAATTGATCGAAGATTTGCTAGATGTCTCTCGAATTCTGCGCGGAAAGCTTGTTTTGCGTGAGATTGAATTAGATATCGGTTTGGTGATTCGGTCAGCAATCGAGACGGTGCGATTATCAGCAGAAGCGAAATCAATCCCTCTCACGTTCATCCAATCGAATTCCGAAGAGAGAATTTTGGTTCATGGCGACCCGAATCGCTTACAGCAAGTGATGTTTAATTTACTCACGAATGCAATTAAGTTCACGCCACCAGAAGGACAAGTTACGATCGTTCTAGAACATTCATCTAAATTCGCTAAAATCAGCGTCACCGATACCGGAAAAGGCATCCATCCAGACTTCCTGCCCTATGTGTTTGAGCGATTTCGCCAAGAGGAAAGCGGCACGACTCGGCACTTTGGCGGATTGGGATTGGGGCTTGCGATCGTGAGTCATTTAGTCGAACTGCATCGCGGCAAAATTGAAGCGCAAAGTGAAGGCATCGATCGAGGTGCGACTTTTACTGTGACTCTACCGTTGGCACGTTCTGAAGCGGAAGTGTTTGTTCCTGAGGCGACTCCGACAATCCCGGATATTCGCTTTCTCAAAGACAAAACAATTCTGATTGTGGAAGATGATGCGGATGCGCGGGAATTGTTGCAGTACATTCTGGAATCAGAGCAGGCAAAAGTTTTAATCACAAACTCGGCTCAGGATGCGATCGCTCATCTCCAGACTTCAACTCCAGATTTGATTCTCAGCGATGTCAGTATGCCGGAAATGGACGGGTATCGCTTTATTCGATATGTTCGCACGATGCAAACGAATCGAATTCCTGCGATCGCGTTAACTGCAAATGCGAGAGAAGAAGATCGACTAAGTGCGATCGCGGCGGGTTTCGATGCTCATGTGTCGAAACCGATCGTGCTAGAGACGCTATTTTCTGAGATCAAAAAACAGTTTCAGCTAGCTCCGTCGATGGGTAGAGATTCTGTACCGGAGCAGCCGTTACCTTAGCGATTAAATGACTCAGGTAGGACATATGGCTATGAACTGGAATCAGATCTTGGAGCGCTACACAGCAGGCGATCGCGATTTTCATGGTATGGATTTCGCTCAGGCAAAATTGAGTGATGCAGATTTGGAAGACGTAAATTTGTCGGACAGTGATCTGCGTCGATCGTCGTTTGGCAGAGCGAACTTGAGACATGCGAATCTGAGCGGCGCAAACTTACATGGAGCCGATCTTTGTCATGCCGATTTACGGGATGCGGATCTACGGGGTGCAGATTTGCGAGGGGCGCTGCTTTTGAGAGCGAATTTGATGGGTGCAAATTTGGAAAATGCAGATTTAAGATGGGCATCGTTGACGGAGGCAAGTCCGACCGATTTGGATTTGAGCCATTGCCAACTCGATCGAACAATTTTGCCAAAGGGCTGTTGCTCGAACGATTAACACCAAATGGATTGTTAAGTGCCACAGATTTGGGAAGCCTCCTAATCCCCAAGTTTGGGGGAACAAGAATCAAAGTCCCCCAGAATTGGGGGATTTAGGGGGCAATAGCCGCTAACAACGAAGCGAAACGCTCTATTTGCATTAGCACGATCGTAATCTCGCGAGTAATCCAACAATTTCATCGATCGCGTTCCGCTGGACAGAAGCCGAATCTGGAGCCTGATTAATCATGATGCTGAATGCGATCGATTCATAATTTGGCGGATCAATATATCCGGATAGCGCTGTCACTCCGGTTAATGTTCCGGTTTTCGCTCGTGTGATGCCTTTGGCTGGATTATTGTGAAATCGACTTTGTAAAGTTCCATTTACACCCGCGATCGAAAGCGATTCACGAAAATAACTTCCAGTCGGTTGTCTTGAGATTGAACTTAATATTTCTACTAATGCAGTTGGTGTTATCCAATTCTGTCTTGATAAACCTGAACCATCTGATAAAACAATTTCAGTTTTAGCGATTCCAAGTCGATTCAACTCAGTTACCAAAGACGCAATACTTTGCTCTAATATAGTGCGTCCTGATAGATTTGAATTCTGTACGCCTAATGTTCTTAGAAGTACTTCTGCATAGAGATTATCACTGAACTGATTTGCTTGTTTTAGCAATTCATTGAGCGGCGGAGAATCGATCTTTGCAATTTCATTTCCATTCGTTGAAACGGTTTGATCACTGACGCTCGATCGAGCAACTGTAATTCCAGCGGCATTGAGCGATCGAACAAATTTTCGCAAAAATCGTTCTCCCGGATTTGGAACCGCAACTGCATAAGATGCCGGAGCAGCACCCGTCCTCAACTGTCCCGAAACTTTCAAAATTGGTTGACTTGAATCGCGTCCCACTCCGATCGATTCTTCGGCTTTCGCATCGACAGTCCGCGATCGATTCTCAATTCTCCAGAAACTTCCCTCGATCGGATCGTCCCATTCAACTTTGAGCGGTTGCCCGATTCCTTGCGGAACCAACTTGAAGCCCAAACTGTTCTCATTCAAAATCAAACTACTCACCGGAGCGGCGTAAGTTTCTGAAATATCGCCGATCGCCCAATCTGGATTTAATGGCTCGCGTCCAAAATAGCCATCTTCAACGACCAATTCTGAAATTCGCTGAATCCCTTGCCGCTTCAGTTGTTGCGCCAAATCTTGCAGCTGTCGATCGCTAAAACTCGGATCGCCACGTCCGACTAATCTTATCCGCCAACCCGCTGGGGAGTTTGTCCCATACACCGAAGTCCGAATCCGATAAGCAGAACCGAGACGCTGTAATGCCGCCGCAGTTGTAAGGATCTTTACATTAGAAGCAGGAATGAAAAAGCGATCGGCATCTCGACTGAACAACGTTTGTCGCGATCGCAACGTTTGGATCAAAATCCCAAAGCGCGATCGAGCAAAATTCGGACGATTGACGATCGCTTCAATCTGCGGCGCGAGATCTCTAGAACAGAGCGGAGACACTGGATTTGCGCGAACCGTTGGAGCAAAAAGAG
Organism: Pseudanabaenaceae cyanobacterium LEGE 13415; assembly: GCA_015206935.1. Lineage (GTDB taxonomy): Bacteria > Cyanobacteriota > Cyanobacteriia > Leptolyngbyales > Leptolyngbyaceae > Leptolyngbya. The sequence goes on from JADEXW010000356.1 coordinate 3,631, forward strand.
CGATCGAAACAACACTAAACAGACTTGCAGCGGAGCGAATAAATGCGGTCATGGAAATTCTCAGAAACAATGCACCGTCAACTTACACAGAAATCCCTCTTTTGGAGAGGACAGATGATTCTCTTTGGTCAATAGAATTGAATCATAATCTTTCGAGAGTGATCATTATGGTGCAAGAACGTAATTTAACGCCTCGGAAAGTTCAAGAGCCGGATCTCGATCGTCGAACTGACCCACGTCCGATTCCGCCTGCTGTGAACAATAGTGGAGGAACGCCAATCACCGATATCGCTTCAGGATTGGCGTTATTGCTCTCTGTCATTGCGTTTTTCCTCAGTTGCTATGCCGCAATTCAAGCGAGTAGCATTCGACGGCAGCTAGACCCTGTTCGACCTGCGCCCCAATCCCAAAATTCGTCCAATCAGCCTGAAAGTCGCCCCTTTGCGCCCTTGATTGCTCAGACTCGATTTCAAGAAGTGAAACCCGGTGTGTTTCGTCAACCGACCGAAGACGAAACAGGCGAAGTTGAGCTACTTTCAGCAAGACGAGTCGAACGATCGGGAAATCTCAACTTTGCTCGAATCGATATGAGAATTCGTCGGCTCGATCAACCTGTGCAGGGACTCAGCGAGATCGATTTACCGAATACGATCGCGCTGAACAGTCGGACAAATGAGCGATACACGGCTGTCGAAGCTCGAACGCCTCAAGATCGCCTTATCGATATGGCAAGTCTACAACCGGGAGCGAGCGTGACTGCCTCGGTGATTGTGCGCGTCCCGGAGAATCTCGATCGCATTGATTTGGATATTCCGAATGTCCGTGTCTTTCGGAATGTGCCGATCGGCTAGGAGAATCAATCGTCTGGATGGGGAATGCTGGAACTGATTCAGTGAACTCCAATAGACGGTATGAAAAAAATTCTCAGCATTGATGGCGGCGGTATTCGGGGAATCATTCCAGCCTTGGTTTTAGCAGAGATCGAAAGGTCGATCGGGAAACCGATTTCAGAAATTTTTGATCTCGTTGCTGGCACTTCAACGGGTGGAATTCTTGCTCTAGGACTCAGCAAAGACAACGGACAAGGAAATCCCCGATATTCTGCCAAAGAATTAGTTGAGCTATACGAGCGCGAAGGAGAGAAGATTTTTCCTCGATCGTTGTGCCGCAACATTACGACAGTGATGGGACTGGCAGACGAGAAATATCCAAGAGAAGGAATTGATTCGGTTTTAGGCGGCTATTTTGGTCATGATCTGCTTGGTTCCTGTCTCACGAAAACGCTGATCACGTCCTACGATATCGAGCATCGTGAACCGTTCTTTTTCAAAAGCTGGCGAGAGGAACATCGATCGATTAAATTGCTCGATGCGGCTCGATCGACTTCTGCGGCTCCGACGTATTTCGAGCCTGTTCAGGTTGCGGTGGGTAATCAAATCAAGACGCTGATTGATGGCGGTGTGTTCATGAATACGCCTTGTGTGTCTGCTTATGCTGAGGCGTTGAGAATCTTCCCAGAAGAGCGAGAATTTTTAGTGGTTTCTTTGGGAACGGGAGAACAAACTCGATCGATTTCCTATGATCAGGCAAAAGATTGGGGCGCGATCGAGTGGCTACGTCCTTTACTAAGCTGCGTGTTTGATGGCGTTTCGGATGCCGCTGACTATCAGATGAAGCAGCTTTTGGAGGGGAATTATTATCGATTCCAGACGAAGCTCGAAACGGCTTTGGATGAAATGGATAATGCGACTCCGGAGAATATTGCGGATCTGAAGACTGAGGCGGCGATTTTGTTGAAGCGCGATCGAGAGAATTTAATTCGATTGTGTGAGGTTCTATAGAAAAGAGGCGAACTGCCTTACATATCTTGCGTGCCTTTTTAACTGCCGTGTACACAAGTTGCTTTCGCTTCGATTGAATCGGCTAGTGCCCCCTAAATCCCTTACAGGTGTAGGTTTGTGTTGAAGTCATTACGATGAGTTCAAGAGCAACGCGAAAGTGGGCTGTGGAACTAAGGGTGGCATCCGAATTGGAAGCTGCTGGCTTAACCAGATCGGCAGCACAATCAAACCGAGGGCAAAACAAGATAACTGCCGCAGTTGAGGATGTTTAGGCGTTGGACGATTGGGAC
>JADEXW010000357.1 GCA_015206935.1 Pseudanabaenaceae cyanobacterium LEGE 13415
CATGTAGATATTGCGACTCTTAACTGTGATTCCTAGGCAGACGAGGTTGAGAGTCATCTCAGGGCAGTTTCTCTACCGGGTTGAACATTCGCAGTTCGAGTATCCGCAGGTTTCTTAACTTCTACGGGTTCATCGCTTGTTCTTAGATTTTGGGAACAAAGCAGTTTGAGCATGGATAGGTTTGCGGTGTTAACTCGCTGTGACTGGCAGCCTAGAGACCTTCGCGCACAAACTGTTTCATTCCCATGCAAAGTTTGACAGCATTCCATTCCTTCACCCAAGCTTCGGTTCAATATCCACTTTCTTGCCAACAACAAGGTTTATGGTTTCTGTACCAGCTTGATCCAAATAGCACTGCCTATCATCTCTATCACACGATTCGGATCGAAGGCGCGTTAGAGGTGCAGCGTTGGGAGCAGGCTTGGAATCAAGTATTTCAGGCTCATGCGATTTTACGATCGCGCTACGGTGAGTCGAATGGGCAACCGTTCCGAATTGTTCAGTTTGAAAGAATTCCACTGCGATACGTACAAGCTGAGAACTGGAGCGAATCGACGTTAAAGGCTCAGATTGTTGCTGAAACCGCAACGCTGTTTCGACTAGAAAAAGAGTCTGCAATTCGCGTGAGCTTGTTCCAGCGGAGTGAGCAAGAGTTTATTCAAGTCATCACGCTGCATCATATTGCAGGGGATATGTGGACATTTGATCTGCTCATTCAAAATTGGGCAAAGTGCTATCAAGGGAAAGCGATCGAGGTGCGAACGACCTATGCCGATTATGTGAATTGGCAAGATGAACTGTTGCAGTGCGATCGCGGAAAAGAACTATGCGATTTCTGGCATGATCAACTTGCAGGTGAAATTCCTGTGCTTGCTCTGCCGAGTCAATCTAGCTCACAGCAAAAGAGTGAAACACAGGCTTTTTTACTGCCGTCTCATTTGATTGAGCCGCTGAAATCAAAGGAATATAGTCTTTATCGTGTGTTGCTGACAGCGTTTCTGGTATTGCTGTATCGCTATACAAGTGAGAATGATTTAGCGATCGGGACTGCAATGGCAGGACGTTGGGGAACGGATGCGTTTCAAGATGTGATTGGTTACTTCTCGAATATGGTTCCGCTACGGGTTCCAATGCAAGGAGAACTAGAGTTTGGAAGGCTTTTAGAGCAAGTTGATCAGATTGTTCGTGAAGTACAAGCACATCAAGATTTACCACTCCAAGAGTTAGTCAAACAGAAGAAAACAAGCCAGCTTTTTTCAGCAACCTTTACTTGGCAAAAACATCGATGGATCACTGAATCTTTTGGGGAGCTGACACTTGAACCTTATTTGCTCGAACATCAAGGGGGTGCAACCTTTGATCTAGATTTGCAAGTGGTAGAAGCAGGCGATCGATTTAATTTGGTCTGGCAATACAATGTCGATCGCTTCGACGCTGAGATGATTACGCGCATGGCTCAACAGTTTGAGACGTTGTTAGAGAACGTGATTCATCAGCCTCAAGAGCCGATTTCGCACCTCCCAATTTTGCCAGCAGCACAGCAGAATCAATTGTTAGTTGAATGGAACGATACAGCAAAATCGATTCCATCAAACTGTGTGCATGAGTTGATTTCTGCTCAAGCAGCGAGAACACCGACTGCGATCGCAGTTCAATTTGACCAAGAGCAGCTAACTTATCAAGAACTAGAACAGCGATCGAATCAACTTGCCCGATTTCTACAATCTAAAGGGGTTCAGCCTGATGATCTCGTTGGGATCTGCATGGCTCGATCGATTGATTTTATTGTTGGGATTTTTGGCATTCTCAAAGCAGGCGGCGCGTTCGTTCCACTTGATCCGACCTATCCAAAAGAGCGGCTTGAATTGCTGATGTCAGATGCTCAGGTGAAAGTATTGCTATCTGATTTAGATGAGATTGCATCTTTTAGTACTGCACCTGTTCAAAGCAATGTGAAAAACAACAATCTTGCTTATGTGATTTACACCTCTGGTTCAACTGGGAAACCGAAAGGCGTAATGATCGAACATCAAAGCATGGTGAATCACAATTTAGCAGTGATTCGGGAATATGAATTGCAACCCTCTGACCGAGTTTTGCAAGCTTCAGCATTGAGCTTTGATATTGCGATCGAAGAGATCTTCCCGACTCTAATCTGTGGTGCAACTTTAATTCTACGATCGCCCGATTGTTTGACCTCAACGCAGCAGTTTTTACAGTTCGTTGAAGCGCATCAAATTACCGTGCTAAATTTACCAACTGCACTTTGGCATCAGATTGTTTATGGACTCACAGAATTAGATTTGGTGCTACCTCCAGCCGTTCGATTAGTGGTTGTTGGCGGGGAAAAGGCTTCTCGATCGACCTATCTAACCTGGTTCGAGCGCGTTGGGAACCATCCCCGCTGGATCAATACTTATGGGCCCACAGAAGCAACCGTGATCGCAACTGTGTATGATCCGATTCGATCGGGATTTGATCAAGGAGAACTCTCGATTGGAAGTGCGATCGACAATGTTCAAACCTATGTTCTTGATGCTCAGATGCAACCTGTTCCAATCGGAGTCGCTGGAGAACTCTACATTGGTGGACTTGGAGTTGCAAGAGGCTACCTCCGCCGCCCAGAACAAACCCAAGCAAAATTCATTGAACATCAGTTTCCAGACTTGCCACCTCAAAGACTGTATCGAACCGGGGATCTCGTTCGCTATCGGCAAGATGGCAAGCTTGAATACTTAGGTCGAAATGATGATCAAGTAAAAATTCGCGGCTTTCGGATTGAGCTTGGAGAAATCGAATTTGCACTCAATCAACATGCAGCCGTGAAAGACTCGATCGTGCTTGCACAGTCACAACGATTGATCGCTTACATTGTTGCTCAAGATGCGGTCGAGCCTGAGAAACTTCAGCGATTTTTGAAACAATCATTGCCAAGTTACATGGTTCCGAGTGCCATTGTTAAATTAACTGCCTTTCCATTAACTGCAAATGGAAAGGTCGATCGTAAAGCTCTTTTAGAGATTACGCCTGCAACTTCAACTAGAACGATTTCACGACCGCAAACCCCGCTTGAACACCAACTTGTCCAAATTTGGCAAGAGGTTCTTAAAGTTGAACCGATTGGCGTAGAAGATGACTTCTTTGAGCTAGGCGGACATTCTTTGTTAATGCTGCAACTTGCAGCAAAAATGGAGCAAGCTTTAGGCAAACCGATTCCGATGGCAATGTTGTATCAGGTTCCCACGATTCAGCAATTGAGCCAAGTGCTTGAAGATGAGCAAGCCGATTTCTCGTCTGCCTTAATTCAGTTTCAAGCAGGAGATTCAACTCGATCGCCGTTGTTCTGCATTCCAGGCGCAACTGGAACCTTTCGATTCTGTGAAGGGTTACGTGCCCATCTTGATCCCGCACAGCCGATTTATGGCATTCAGGAATTGTCGATCGACTCTAAGACAACGCTGGAAATGATGGCAAGTCACGCTGTTCGAGAAATGCGACAGTTCCAACCGAAAGAACCTTATTATCTAATGGGCTATTCGATGGGGGCGGCGGTTGCGTATGAGATTGCTCAACAGCTTCACGCTCAAGGGCAAGAAGTCGCTTTATTGGCATTGATCGCACCAGGGAATTTGATGGCGATTCCAGAACAATTGACTGTGCTTCAAAAATTGCCTGTCGTGCGAAACTTCCATCTCTTGCTGGAATTGTTAACGCGGTGGAATGCGTTTGGGGTGGAAAGTCGATCGATGAAATTGCGCGATCGAGCCGTCCTGTTCCTCAAAAAAGTCATTTGGAGCTTCAAATTAATCGTGCGAATGATTTTGTTTGGCGCGATCGACCATTTCAGAGGCAACACCGACCCGTATTGGCGGCATGGTCGAATTGTTCGCCGCTACTTTCCTCGCAAAAGCGCCTTTCCAGTGCAATTGTTTATTTGCGAAGAAGAAGCGCGACCTTCGGAAATGTGGGTTAGTTGGCGCACCCTGGTAGAAAATCAATTAACGGTTCACATTCTGCCAGGAACCCATTTGTCTTGTGTCGATAAACCTTCGATTAAATGTTTGGTTGAGAAGATCAATCCTCTTCTACCGAATTCCAATTCAACGTTAGTTCGGTAAAGGGTTCATGTGAATGCTTTTCCAAGAATTGCCCCCCAAATCCCAAATTTGGGGAATTTAGGGGGCATTAGCTGAGTCAATCGAAGCGGAATGGATTACATCAATTATCTGCGTTGGAAAATTCGAGGCGTAGTTATCGTTGCTGGACGATTCGATCGCGGTTGCACTCCACCAATCAATCGTTCACCTGTTCCCCCATCTTTCGGCGACAGGAACGGCTTCAGATTAATATTGCCATTCGATCGACGAGTTCCAATTCCGATCGCCCGTCCAATCTGATCCAACACATCTGATCGACCACCGCCAAACGTGACAACCCCTTGAGTTTGCTGTCCACTATCTGCAACAGAAAGATTCTGGAACACTCGATCTCGCGTCACGGTCGGATCTTGTCCGGGTGGAACCGTCAGCACAATTCGACAAGACGGAACGCGATCGGTGGTCACACAAATCGTGTTGTAACCGTTCTCGAATCCAGTTCGCATCTCCACCAAGCCATCCGGGCGATACGATTCCAGACGACGCGCAATTTCGTTACACCGACGATCGGAACTCCAGCCCCCGCCCAACGTGCTTGGAACTGCCCACGGATAAGCTTGATTCGGTTGGCTTTCCGGGAAATACATCACCGTATTTTGACCATTATTAATCTGACAGGCGAAGCGAGTTCCCGCAGCAGTCGGCGAAGGAATCGTTGTATCACCGGGTCGAGTCGGTGTTGTATTCCCGCGATCAGGTTCAGTCGGAATCACCACATCTCCCGGAGCATTTTGCGCCATCGCTGCACCACTCGCAAGCACCAACGCTCCCAACGATAGCGCCGTTCCTCGCACTAAATTTCGCATTCCTGTCAAGCTAACTAGCGACATGGTAATCAACCTCGATCGTATGAATGAATTTTGCAAAAGCTGTCACGAAGCCTTCCGGAGTGGCCTTCTCTCGTAGTGACCCAGATTTTTTAGCGAAAGTTCCCGAATTTCTATCCAGAGACAGATCAAAAAGCCTGAAACGCGATCGCATTCCAGGCTCGACAAACTCAATTCGGTTGGCTGCTATTGGGTCAATCGGAATCGTCCAACCATCCGCTTAAAGTCCCATCGCACCGCATTACCAGGATATTCATAAAGAGCGCTCAACACGAAAATGCTGCGACCATCCCGGCTCGGAACAACCACACTATCGCCACAGTTATTGTTGCCGCACCAGGAATAAGACACCGCAGGTTGCCCCGCAAAACTATAACTTTGGTAATTACTTTGCAGTCCATTGAAAAAGGATTGATTTGGGTTCTTTTCCGCCCATTGGCGTGCGCTCAATCGATTCGGGTTATCGAATCTTGTAATCGTAATTCGATCGCCTGGAGAAGATTGAGCCTGCACATTACTATCGACAGGTGCAGGTTCATCACTGCCAACAGCCGCGTTTCCTAAAGCAGGATTACGGACTACGATCGTTCCTTGTCTTTCTTGAGAGGTATCGATCGTATAGGGAGCTTTCACATCGAACCGAAAACCGAGCTGACTTTGGTAAGTTCTCAGTGTGCCGCCTGATCCTTGTCCAACTGCATACACTGTGGGCTTTGAGGTAGCTTGAGTGGGCGCAGCTTGAGCAATTCCAGGGATTGCAGCAC
>JADEXW010000358.1 GCA_015206935.1 Pseudanabaenaceae cyanobacterium LEGE 13415
CTGGCGCGCTGATCGTGATGGATGATATCAGCGACGAAAAGCGGCTCAAGAGTACGATGTATCGCTATATGACTCAGGAATTGGCGGAACAGTTACTCGAAAATCCGGATGCCGCTAAAATGGGAGGCGATCGCAAAGAGGTCTCGGTCTTATTCTCAGATATTCGCAGCTATACGACTTTAACGGAATCGCTCAAAGCTGAAGAAGTAGTCGAAATGCTGAATCAGTATTTTGAATCGATGGTCGAAGCGGTCTTCATGCACAAAGGCATTCTCGATAAATATATTGGGGATGCGATCATGGCAGTGTTTGGATCACCGTTGCCGTTAGATGACCATGAATGGATGGCAGTTCAAACCGCGTTAGAAATGCGAACTCGATTAGCAGCATTTAATCAAGCTCGATCGAGTCGAAATGAAAAAACGATCGATATCGGAATTGGGATTAACTCCGATACAGTCATTAGCGGAAATATCGGATGCAGTAAGCGGATGGAATTTACTGCGATCGGGGATGGAGTCAATCTTGGATCTCGGCTCGAAGGCGCGAGTAAGCTCTATGGCACTGACATTGTAATGAGCGAAAGTACATATCGACCTTGTGCCGATCGGATTTGGGCGCGAGAATTGGACTTCATCAGAGTCAAAGGAAAAAACAAACCTGTTGCCGTTTATGAACTCGTTGGACTGCGATCGGAAAAAATTTCTGATAAGAAAAAGCGAATAATCGAACATTATCACAACGCTCGACAGCACTATTTGAATCGAAAATTTGCCTTTGCGGTCGCAGAATTCGCTACCGTTCTCGAAATCGATCACACTGATAAGGCAGCCTCTTTACATATGGAACGCTGTCAACACTGGTTAAGAACGCCGCCGCCTGACCACTGGGATGGATCTTGGTCATTGACCGAAAAGTAGACTTCACATTGAAATTAAAATTTCATATAACAGACGCGCATTCGGAATGACGATGCTATCCTTGGGCAAGGATCAACAGGGTACATATCTTCCGGGTTCCACTATCCAATTAGGGGGTGCGATTTTACCATCGTACAGGCTATAGTGGCACTATCAGAAGTATGGCTTTCATACTGTTAATGACCCGATCATCGTGTCGTTGACAGGTTCGATATTGCAGTTTATTCATCACAGTCTTACCATGTCTTCCTCTAACCACAACGGTCAAACGGCTATTGCGACTCACACTGAGCAGTCACCGGATTTATCGATCGATTTGGCAAAACTCGAAACGCTAATCCCGAAAAACCTCAGCCCAAATAAGAAAGCTGTGATCGAGCGCTTGGTAAGACTGCATCAACAAAGTAACCGTAATCACTAACGCTCGTTAGATTAATTTCTATCCTGAGAATGAGTCTTGTGACAAATCAAGGCTGAATTGCTTTGCCTGTTCTACAATGTAGTTTCTAGCTCTCACGGGATTGGGGTTGTCATTAAATCAACTGAGACAGGCGACCCCCTGCAAAATCATCATCGGTTTTTCTGGCAGTTTACGAAATGCGTCAGAGCCGTTTTGTATTCCTAACTGTGCAGCGTCCTGTGTCCCTAGATGGTCTCAGTTAGGCAAGGCAAATATGATGACCAAAGATCAAACTCTCCAAACTCTTCTAGACTTAATCGAACAAGTCAAGACCGCTGATACCGACGATTTCTTTGCACTCGCAAATATCGCTGGACTCAATCCGATTCGAGATTTCTCAGAATCCAATCTCACAGGCATCGATCTGCGATCGAAAAACATGACGAAAGCAGATTTGATTGAATCGACTTTGATTGGAGCCAGTCTAATCAGTACAAATTTATCTGAAGCCCGACTGATCAGCAGCAATTTGACTCATGCCAACCTGACCGATGCCACATTAACGGGAGCAACCTTGATCAATGCCAATTTGTCTAGCGCGATCTTGGTGAATGCAACCTTGGATAATGCGAACTTGACAGGTGCAATTCTGACCGATGCAAAGTTGAGCTATGCGGATGTTCGTCGATCGATTTTCACCAGTGCTGATTTGAACGGGACGAATCTAAGCGAAACGAATCTGAGCTATGCCAATCTAAAACGCGCTCATTTGATCAATGCTGATTTAAGTGGTGCGAGTTTGTACGGTGCAGATTTAGTCGGTGCAGACTTGAGAGGTGCAATTCTAGCAGATACCGATTTTGTCGGTGCGAACGTTGAAAGAACACGATTCAATGAGCCGCGCTGGTTTTCGAGAGAGACTAAGCGGGATCTGACTCAACGCGGCGCAATTTTTGAAGTCTAGAAGATGCAGGGGGAGACGCTAATCCCGTCTCCTTTTCTTATTGGATCGCGTCTGCGGGCCCCAATAGCGAAATATATGGATTGCCAAAATATCGACAAGCGGTTTCTTGGGCAGTTTCTGCGGTGACGTGAGCGATCGCAGTTTGAAACTGGGTGTCGAATTCGACTCCTAATCCAAGCGTTTCATACCATCCAAAGATTTGCGCGAGTTGCGAATTAGTTTGTTTTCCTAGCGCATATTGCCCAAGCAATTTATTTTTCGCAGTTTGGATTTCTTCTTCGCTCAAGGGCGCGGCACAAAGTCGATCGACTTCCGTTTTCAAACCAGAAAGCGCGATCGAGGTATTGCTCGGAGCCGTTCCCATGTACGTGACGAAATACGACGTATCTAATCGAGTTGGATAAAACGCGGAAACTTCATAAGCCAATCCTCGTTTTTCTCGCAATTCAACAAATAAGCGACTCGATAAACCATTTCCGAGATAAGTATTCAAAAGCTTCAATGCCGCGTAATCTTCCATCAAATCGGAGTGAATTGAGGGCGCGTGATAGCCAAGAATGACGATCGCTTGCTGGGTGTCTTGCGGAACTGCACTTCGGATTGGATTCGGAGCTACGATCGGTAAATCCAATTCAGTTCGCGGCATGAGTGGCGCTTTCCAATCTCCCAAAATTTCTTCAACTTGCGATACCGCTTGATCCGGAGTGATTCGACCTGCGATGCTAATCGTCAAATTATCTGGGCGGAAATGCGTTTTGTAATACGTCTGCAAATCTTCGCGCGTCAATTTCTCAACGGTTTCAGTGGTTCCCAAGCCTGAAAGTGCGTAAGGATGCTGACCATACATGGCGTGGCGCAATTGATCGAGTGCAACTGTAAACGGCTGTTCTTGCTGCGATCGGATTGCCTGAAGTGCTAAACGCCGCTCTAATTCAACTTCGGATTCGGGAAACGTTGCCGATCGTAAAAGTTCTCCTGCTAAGGTCAGCATTTCAGGAAAGTCCGTCGAGACTGTTTTCAAGCTCAATAGAAAATAATCTGACGCGGCATCCGTACCGAGACTCGCCCCGATCGATTCCACTCGCTCTGCGATTTCCAGAGACGAATGCCGTTCCGTTCCTTTCGTCATCACCGCTGCAACCAGATGTGAAAGTCCGGCTTTATCGTGCGGTTCCCAGCGCGTTCCAGCTTTGAAAAAGAGACGTGCAGCAATAATATCCGCAGACGGATTTTCGGTCACGAGAACTGTGATCCCATTGTTTAATACAGTTCGATGGATGTTTCGATTTTGGGGCGAGGCAATTGAAGAGGTCACGATCGTTATCAAAAAGACATTTGTTGATTCTAGCAATCAGGCTTCACCACGATCGCAGCGTAGTGATACGGCGAGAGATAATGACTCGCTAAATCGCGCAAATCTTCAGTGGTAAAAGATTGAATCCAGTGCGGATATGCGATCGCGGCTTCAATTTCTGCCAACGAATGATAGTAGCCGTACAAGCCTGCAAGCTGTCCAGGTGTTTCAGTTGAGAAAGCGTAATCGTTGCAGAGTAAGCGTTTTGCTCGATCGAGTTCTGCTTGAGAAATTGGAACCGTCATGAGATGAGAAAGACGATCGCAAATTAGCGCTTCGACTCGCTCTAAATCTTTGGGATCAAGCCAAGCCGCGATCGTAAATAAGCTCGAATCACGTTGGAGTGAGAAACTACAATCGATCGCTTGAACAAGTTGCCGTTCTTCCCGAAATTCCTGAATGAATCGAGAAGTCCGCCCAGATGCGAGAACGGCTGAGAGCAAATCAAGACCACATGCGGCTTTGAGCGGGTCTTGCTGATTCGATCGCTCAAATCGTTTCCAGGGCAATAATTCTTCCTGGTTGTAACAAGACAACGGCTCAACGCCTGGAGCGATCCAAGCCATCAACAATCGAGCCTGTTCCAGTCTCGGAAGGTACAATTCTTCACGCCGAATGTTCGTAATTGGCGGTTCTGCTTCAGCTTCATGGCGCGGACAGGAACTGGGATCAGAAAATTCGCCAAACGCCTTCTCTACTTGAAGTTTCGCCTGATCCAAATCGACATCGCCTGCAATTACAACCGTCATATTTTCCGGTTGATAGTGAGCGCGATGAAACGATCGCATTTCGTCCGCCGATCGAGGCATTAAACTCTCTTCGGTTCCCAAAATCGGTCGCCCATAAGGATGACGCTGATAAACCAACTCAGAAAGAACCTGAAATGCGATCGAGTCAGGATCATCATAAGTTTGCGAAATCTCTTCAAGAACCACATCCCGTTCCCGATCAAACTCATCTTCTGGGATCGCTGCATTTAACAGTAACTCACCCAAATATGGAAGAGTTTCCGCAAAATCCTTTGATGCTGTGGTCATATAAAAATGAGCGTAATCATAACTTGTAGCAGCATTCGTCATTCCGCCACGATTCTCGATCGCGCTATCAAATTCTCCGGGTGCAATCTGATGCGTCCCTTTGAAAATCATGTGTTCGAGAAAATGCGCCATTCCCATCCACTCATCGGGTTCGACGATCGAGCCTGCATTCACCCAGACATCGATCGCGCTTACACCTGTCGCGGGAAGATGATGATGAATCAGCGTCAAACCATTGTCTAATCGATGCACAGTCGCAGGCAGAGGAAAAGAAAGTTGGGGCGATCGATGAATATTCAAGGGATTAACTGAAAAACGATTGTGGGGGCGATTTCTAAGAAAAAATTGAATGTAATCCTGTTCACTTACAAGACAGAAATAAGTGTGACAGAATTAACCCATTCTTGTAATTATTTATCCTGGATTTCTTGCGCCAAAATGCAGAAATTCGGTGCTTCGATCGAGAGATCTTTCTGAAATCTGAATTGGAACATTCTTTGCATAAAATCTGCCCAGAAATTCACGTTTGCAATAATTTTTGATATAGCCGTACCCATTTCAGTTAGGACACTTCTGAAAAGCCCCCCAGCCCCCAAGTTTGGGGAAGCAAGAGTCTTGAGCAAGCAGAATTGGGGGTTTGGGGGCGCTCTCGAAGTGTCCTAATCTAAACTTCTACTGCTATAAATTCCAATATTTGAATTTGGCAATAAAAATTCCCTCACTAAACTAGCAAGGGATCGAGAAGTAGGATACCGCAGCGCCGTCTTACCTCAGCTTTTGACCTGGTTAAAACCAGGTGGGTGTCGATAGTGGCGGATATAAAGTTTCCGAGTACAAGCTCGGTCTACTGCCATCAGCCTGATTGGACTCCCAGATTCAAAAAACATAGATCATAAAACATTGTTGGCAGTCACCAACGCCGCAGTGAATCCTTCGATTATTGTAGCGGTTCTATTCAGACTTGGGAAGTTTTTGAATTCATTCCTAGAAGCGCCGCGCTACACAGCCTTTTCGGTCTCGATCGGACTGCGGTTCCTGCCAAGAATAAGCAAAATGAC
>JADEXW010000359.1 GCA_015206935.1 Pseudanabaenaceae cyanobacterium LEGE 13415
GGTGAGAGTGAATGAGAAATTGGGGGAAAATTTCGACTTTGGTGCGGCGAGGATCACAATCGCTGCAAGGACGAGATGGCACAGCCGCGATCGCTCAAACGTTATTAGCGAGAGCCTTGATTATTGCGGTGAATGTCGCGACTGGAACCATTACTGCCAGAATCTTAGGGCCGGCAGGACGAGGCGAACAGGCAGCAATGGCAATTTGGCCCCAATTCTTTGCTTATTCATTGTCGTTCGGATTACCGAGTGCATTGCTTTATACACTAAAGCGCTATCCTACAGATCGATCGCGGACGTTTTCCGCTGCCATTGTCCTTGGAGTTTTCATTAGCATTTTTAGTGCGATCGTCGGTTTAATTGCCATTCCGATCCTAATGAATGGAAGATATGGAACCGAAGCGATTCGCTTATCTCAGGCGTTGATGTTGGCGGTTCCGGTCGTCGTTTTTACCGAAATTCTTCGATCGGCAATGGAAGGGAGTGATGAATTTGCGATCGCAAATCAAATTCGCTATATTCCGCCACTCAGTACATTGGGCATTTTGATTGTTCTTGCACTCACTCAACGCCTCACCCCCTTTACCGCAGTGGTTTCGTACTGGATTCCGATGATTCCGCTGCTCGTTTGGATGATTGCTTGTGCTAAACGATTTTTTCTAATTCGGTTTACGCATCTCAAAACCTCGTTCAAGCGACTGTTGCACTATGGACTTCGAGCCTACGGGATTGATTTGATCAGTGCTTTAGCAGGACAAATTCAACAAGTCTTAGCGGTCAGTTTGCTTGCTTCCGCTGCAATGGGACTGTATGCGATCGCGTTTAGTCTCTGTCAATTGCTCTATGTCGTGCAAAGCTCATTTGTGACAGTGCTATTCCCAAAAGCCGCCGCCCGTCCGCTTTCTGAAGTGGTTGAACTCACCGGAAGAGCCGCAAGAATTAGTGGCGTAATCGCGACTGTGTTCGCGATCGTCATGATGATTCTTGCCCCGATCGTACTAAATCTGCTCTATGGAGCCGCTTATTTGCCAGCGATTCCTATTTTTCGGATTTTAGCGATCGAAACAGTTCTAGGTGGAGTCGCAATCATGCTGTCTCAAGCATTTATGGCAATCGATCGACCTGGAATCGTCACAGTAATTCAAGGGATTGGCTTAATGATGGGCGTTCCCCTGATTTTGATGCTAACCCCGATCTTTGGGCTAATGGGATTAGGACTGGCGTTACTGGGTTCAACTGCAATTCGATTAGTCTCAGTTTGGCTCTGTTATCCGATCATCTTAAAAACTGCGCCACCGAGTCTATGGTTAACCCGCGAAGATCTTGATTTCATGCGGCAAAAACTCCTCAAAAAATTCGTCTAAATGAATTTTTTGCAACTTTGCCTCCTAAGACACTGTATCTCTTTCAAGACTCTTGCTAGGATCAGTGTTTCCAAAACCTGACTCGGTGCGAGAGAGTGTCTATGGTTAGTCAGCCCAAACGTTCACAGCCGATCGTTCTCACATCTCATCCTGGTAAGTTATCAAAATCGATCGCGATTCACTGGGGCGAATCCGATCCAATGAAGCGCGGAGCCATTATCGGAACGCTCACAACTCCCGCTCATCGAAATGTGATCGGAACGCATTCGGGTTCTTATGCGGTCTATCGTGCGCTTGCGGTCGCCAGTGGCAAACTCGATGCCAATCACCGCGCAGATTTAACCAATACCGCTCCAGCCGCTTTACTTCACCCGAATCCCGCATGGTTCGATCCAGAAAAAATCGTCTCGATCGATCCCTTTGGCGCGATCGTGGGCGATGTATACCGCGAACTCTACGACAAAGGGTATGACATCAAACCCACGATCGCGATTACCAAAGCGCACATCAACATGCCTGAACTGCAAGACGCGATCGCGAAAGGGCGCTTGCAGGAAGATGGCGAAATCATGAAAAAAGGCGGCGATTTAGTCGTTACCAAAGCTGCGATCGAGCCTGTGTGGTATCTTCCCGGCATTGCTAAACGGCTCGATGTCGAAGAAAGCGTTCTGCGTCGAACTTTATTCGAGCAAACGGGCGGCATGTTCCCAGAACTCGTGACTCGTCCGGATTTCAAAGTCTTCTTACCGCCGATCGGGGGCATCACTGTTTATATCGTCGGTGATCCTGATGCGATCGCTGATCCAAATCGTGCCTTAACCGTTCGCGTTCACGATGAATGTAACGGTTCCGATGTGTTCGGTTCCGATATTTGCACCTGTCGCCCTTATCTCGTTCACGGAATCGAAGAATGCGTCCAAACCGCTCAGGAAGGCGGCGCAGGCGTGATTGTCTATCTCCGCAAAGAAGGACGCGCCCTCGGTGAAGTAACAAAATTTCTCGTCTACAACGCTCGCAAACGTCAAGAAGGCGGCGATCGTGCGGATGCTTATTTCGCCCGTACTGAGTGTGTGGCAGGCGTTCAAGACATGCGCTTCCAAGAACTCATGCCTGATGTTCTGCACTGGTTGGGCATTACTCGCATCGATCGCTTTATTTCCATGAGCGATATGAAGCATGGAGCCATTACTCGATCGGGCATCGAAATTGTCACCCGCGTCCCCATTCCTGAAGAACTAATTCCCGCTGATGCAATGGTCGAAATCGAGGCGAAAAAAGCTGCTGGATACTATACAGATGGCGAGATTCTCACCGAGGAAGCATTAGCAGAAATTAAAGGACGGGAACTGAGTGAGTAATTTGGTGAACTATCTGCGATCGCCGAAAGCCATTCGCGATCGCTGTTCTCAACTCTTCGAGCTTGCCCAAGCAGATAAACTGACTTACTTTCGCCTTGATCTGTCGCAACTGGAGCCAGTTGCGGATTATGTCATTGCTGTGATTCGCGAACAGTATCCAGATTTGGATGTGCCGTTTCACAGTCGTTGGCGACATTTTGAAGTCGGGAACATTCCCCGCCTTCAACAGCTTGAAGAGAAATTAAGCGATCGTTCTTCGATCGAGCAAGCGAAAGCCATGTTCGATCTGGTAATCCCTAGTGTTCTATTGGATGCGGGAGCAGGCGATCACTGGCAATATCTCGAAGCTGCAACGGGACAAACTTGGGCGAGATCAGAAGGATTAGCGATCGCGTCCTTCGATGCGTTTTGCTCTGGGTCTTTTTCCGATCAGCCTTATCAAACTGATGCTGAAGGACTGAAGCGAATCACACCGGAAAAGATTGCCACGATTTTCCAAGTCACATCCGAAAATCCTTTAGTTGGATTAGAAGGACGATCAAATCTCTTGCAAAAGTTGGGACATACGATCGAGCGATCGCCTGAGTTATTTGGAGAGATTCCCCGTCCTGGAAATCTAGTCGATTTTCTGATTCGCCATACCGATCAAGGACAACTTTCAGCCGTCGTTGTATTAGATGCCGTTCTAAAAGGCTTAGGCGAAATCTGGTCAGGAAGATTGTCGATCGATGGCATCAATCTAGGCGATGTTTGGAAGCATTCTGCCTTACCTGATGATCAGCTTATTCCATTCCATAAACTTTCTCAGTGGCTTACGTATTCCTTACTTGAACCGCTGCAATCTCTGGGGTTAGCGATTACTGATCTCGATCAAATGACCGGACTGCCTGAATATCGAAATGGCGGTTTATGCCTCGATCTCGGACTGCTTCAACTCAAAGATCCCAAACTGACTGAGATTCCTCATTCTCCCGATTCGGAACTGATTGTTGAATGGCGAGCCTTAACGGTTTGTTTACTCGATCGGATTGCCGACACCATTCGGCTCAAACTCAATCTCACGCCTGAATCCCTTCCCCTCGTCAAAGTTCTCCAAGGCGGAACTTGGACAGCCGGGCGTAAAATTGCCGCTTCTCTCCGCCCCGGTGGAACTCCCCCAATTCAAATTTCTAGCGACGGAACTGTATTCTAACTATGGCTGCAAACTTAACGATTATTGACCATCCCTTAATCCAGCACAAATTGACTTTAATGCGTCGCGAATCCACCAGTACCGCAAAATTTCGCGCACTCATGACCGAAGTCAGTATGCTGCTCGCCTACGAGGTCACGCGCGATCTCCCTCTCCGCTACGAAACGATTCAAACCCCGATGGCAGAGATGGAAGCGCCCGTTTTAGCTGCCGATAAAAAACTCGTCGTCGTCTCCATCATGCGAGCTGGGCAGGGAATTCTCGATGGCATTCTGCAATTAATGCCATCCGCTCGTGTCGGTCATGTCGGCATCTACAGGGCACCCGATTCACTCGAACCGATCGAATATTATTTCAAAGTGCCTGACGACACGGAAGAGCGTGATATGCTCGTCGTCGATCCAATGATGGCAACAGGCAATTCAGCCGTCGCCGCCGTTCATCGCTTGAAGCAGACGCATCCCCGATCAATTAAATTTCTCTGTCTCCTCGCCGCTCCCGAAGGCATTACGCATTTCCAAGAGCAGCACCCCGATGTCCCGATATATGCAGCCGCGATCGATCAAGGTTTAGACGAACACGGATATATTATTCCGGGACTTGGGGATGCAGGCGATCGTTTATTTGGCACAAAGTGATATGATGAATCTGATGCAAATCGGCGGCATCGCCAAGTGGTAAGGCAGAGGTCTGCAAAACCTCCACCCCCAGTTCGAATCTGGGTGCCGCCTTCAAGGGTTTCTCCCCTGTACGTTTGTTGTGAATAGCCAAGAAATTTGGTGCAATTTGCAAATGGGTGTGGGACAGGTGTGTTTGGCATTGTCGTTGATCTGCGTCTCCTCACTCTCAAGCCGAAATGGTGTACTGTGAATAGCCAAAAAATTTGGCACAATTCGCAATCTACCCGAATTCGCAAATCAGTGGCGCAATCTGTTCCCCGCCGCTTGCTAGCCATCACGCTATTTCGCGCTGCCACCACCTCAGTTGCGGAGAACCTGTAAAAAGCCAAATCCTTGTTTCTTAAGAGAGCGACACAGAAAGATGATAATCAGGTTTCATTCTATCTCTGTCAAATTAGTTGCGTTGCCCTCAAGTCCTTGTAACTGATAGTTTTAGTCGAAACTGCTTTGCTGAGAAAACTGTTAAATTAGTTGTGCTAGTCGCAATCTATTTTTTCAACCAGGGTATTCCAAGAATGGTGACCAGCTTTAAGGCGGACGGCTAATGTCAGTGAATTACACAAAAAAGGTGGAGTGAACAGCTCCACCTTTTTCGGTTTGCATTCCTCTTGGTGAAGCTCGTTGACAGTCTATGCTTCGTCACATCGTTTTAAGGAAGATTCGGAACTCGAAGGCTGCTCAAACTCCCACTTTTGCAACCGAGTTTTGAGACTGTCATGAGGATGAACGCTCTAGTTGTGTTCATCCTCAAAATATTTCACCAGCAAACATTCCATGTCCTTCTTGGTCGAACAAGTAGACTGCTTATTGCTTGAAGAGCGATTGGCACCCGATGGCATCGGGTGGAATTTCAACATCCGCATAGTCACATGGTATATTAGCAGTTCAATGCTACTACTTGCAGAAGCTGGCACATTGCTGCTGGGGTGCAGTAGCGAAATTTTACAAGTTTCAGGAACACGACGCAAAGCGTTGGCAAACCCTGAATCATTGCTGAACGATCGGTCCACTATCAAGAATTGAGGTGAACCGTAAATTGTTCATTCCCCTGCATCGAGTTTTTCAGTTCTAAAGCAGTAACCTACAACCTATTGCGAGTAGACATCCCGAACAACTGTTAGGACAGGACGACCTTGGAG
>JADEXW010000360.1 GCA_015206935.1 Pseudanabaenaceae cyanobacterium LEGE 13415
CAATCCGATTCCATTGTTTCAGCGAAGAGTTTCGCAGCATGGCGACCCCTCCAGATTCTCTTGTCTCTAAATTATCCAACTGAAAGAGTCCTTGCTCACAGTTTCAACACAAACCTACACCTGTAAGCCCCTAAATCCCCCAAATTTGGGGGACTTTGAAAATGGAAAGCACTCTGGAATTGGAGAATTCTTCTAGCTCAAAGTCTCCCAGAATGGGGAATTTAGGGGGCGAAGGACTCCAGCAATCACCGATTAATCGATTTGTGTGTATACGGTAGCCCTCTTCAAGGGGATTAAACCCTATTGCAATGTACAGATCAATTCGCGATCGCCTTGCCCGAACTAGCAATGAAAAGATCGCTCAAATCCCAACCCACTCTACAAGTAATATCGCACCGTCGTCACCACCCGGCTCTTCTTCGTTCGCAACGCCGCTTTTAAGAATAACGTCGTCTGATTATGCAACACCGCTTCCCACCAGCGACGCGGCACAAATGATGGAATAATCACCGTCGATAAAACGCCCGGATGCCGAGCCTCATACCGTCCGACAAAATCCAGAATCGGAGTCACCACCGATCGATAAGGCGATTCCAAAATCACCAATTCAATATCCGATTCCAATTGCTGCCACCGTTCGCGCAATTTCTGCAAATCGGTTGTCCCCACATCCACATGCACTGCAACAATTTCATCGGCAATACTTCGCGCATAATCTAACGCTTCAACGGTTCCGCGATGCAGTTGTCCCACAATCACGATCGCAGGATGGGTCACCACTTCTCCCCGCGCTCTCGGAATATGACTACGAGGTGGCAGGCTTTGAATCGTTAATCGATCGGCAACGTATTGATAATGTCGTCGAATCGCAATAAACAGTGTCACCACGAGCGGCACCGTAAAGACCACAACCCAAGCACCCAGCGCGAATTTTGTCCAAATCACAACCGCAAGCACGATCGTTGTTGCGATCGCACCCAGTCCATTCAGAACCGCACTGGCTCGCCAGCCGCGCTCTTTGTGCTTGAACCAGTGGACAACCATCCCAGCCTGTGACAGGGTGAATGAGGTAAATACGCCAACCGCATACAGGGGAATGATTGCAGTCGTATTACCTTTGAAGACGATCAGTAGGATTGCAGCGCAGATACTTAAGAGTAGGATGCCGTTTGAGTAGACTAATCGATCGCCTAATAGCGCTAACTGTCTCGGCAAAAATCCATCTCGTGCGAGGAAATAACAGAGTCTTGGAAAATCTGCGTAACTTGTATTGGCTGCCAGCAACAGAATCGTTGGAGTTGCAAATAATACTAAGAAGTAATAGAGAATGCTACCACTACCGAATATTTGGCGACTCAATACAGATAGAACCGTCTCTGCATCGGACGGAATCACGCGATATGCCTGAGACAGATAGGTAATTCCCAGAAACATAATGCCGAGAATCAAGCCTAGAAGCAGCAGTGTTTGTCGCGCATTTTTCCATTCTGGCGGTCGAAACGCTAACACTCCATCTGAGATCGCTTCGACTCCTGTGAGTGCTGTACATCCCGCCGCAAATGCTCTTAGAACTAGAAAGATTCCTAGCTGTTCACTAACTTTGGGTAGCACTTCATCTGGGAAAGGTGCAGGGACAGCCGTTCCAGTCATTTGCTGAAACAATCCCATTCCGACCAGCAAAAAGACGCTGAGAATAAAGGCATAGGTCGGGATCATGAAGATTTGTCCCGATTCCTTTACTCCGCGTAGATTTGCAATCATCAACAGTAAGACAAACACCAAACACAATTCCACTGTCAACGGTCGGAGTACTGGTACAGCGGATACTAAATTATCAATTCCAGCAGACACACTCACCGCTACAGTGAGAATGTAATCAATCATCAGAGATGCACCTGCGATTAGTCCAGGGAATAGCCCTAGATTACCGCGTGCAACAATGTATGAACCGCCACCTTTCGGATACGCACGAATCGTTTGGCGATACGACAGAATCACGATCGCTAATAGGAGAATAATTGCGATCGCAATGGGCAATGACCAACCTAATATATTCGCCCCAGTTCCGGCGGCAACTAACACGATTAAGGTTTCTTGAGTTGCATAAGCAACAGAAGATAGCGCATCTGAAGAGAGAACCGCTAAAGCAGCGGCTTTCGATAACCGCTCCTCGGCATGGGCGCTTGTGGGTAGCATTTTCCCTAACAGCACCCGTTTCACTTGAGAAAGACTCATGTAATATCGTTCCTAGAACGCAAGTTGATGCAGCGAGATACGTCGGTCTAACTCCTCAATTCAGCCACACAAAATCAGGTGAAGAATTCTGATGTGAAGCGTACAAAAGTCTACTAATGACAGACGTTTGTATTTGAGAAGTGTAGTACGTTATCTAGTGTTTATAGAAAGAATTTAGGTTGTTTTTATGTCTTCTTGGCGCGATCGATTAAATCAATTTACGGGTAGATCTCGATTCATGGTTTGTCGCCTTTTTATTCACTTGGCAGGTGATGAAGTGGCTCCACTCTTAGGTGTGCTGAATCGAGCGGGACGGGATGCAATGAATTCTGAAGGTGATCTACAAGTTTTAGGCGAAGGATTGGTCGAAGTTTGTCAGAGTTTGCTGCAATATCAAACCTATTGGAGATCTGCCGCGAATGAAGGGGATGTGGTCTGGGATGAAGGGGAAGCGGGAGATTATGTGAACGAGTTGTTTACCGATTCGGCACAGCGGTATTTAAGTGCGCCAGAGTTGGAAACCGGTACGGAAAACCCTAACGATCCATTAACGTTACCCGTGACGCAGAACCTGATTGTAATGATTACGATCGCAGCAGAAGGGGAAGTTCCAGAGCTTGAAACAGATTTAGCAGATCTGAGAGCGCTCGCCACTGGACTGAAAGCGATCATCAACTTGCAGTACCAAGAGCGATTAAGAGCGATTCAAATCCACTTTTCTCCTTCCCGACTGGGCGACGAACTGAATTCCGATCAATTGCTGGAATTTTATCCAGAACTGATCCCTCTCTAGAAATATGCGGTGTTCTCTCGTTAGGATGCTGGATATTGTAGAAGAAGACTCTAGAACGGAATTAGGAAACGCGCCATGTTCTTCTCTATTAAACTCGCTCGATCGATGATGCGAAAATTTCTTGCTCTTTCTATGACGGTTGCGCTCTGCTGGACGGCAGTGGGGTGCAGTAGTTCTTCGCTGGGTGATCCGGCTCGCACTCAGGCTAATCGTCCCGCAACTGAGGCGCGTCAATCTCAACCCTTGCCAAATGGACAGTTTGGGGTTCAGCAAGCCACGTTCGATGATGGCACTGGCGAATACACGGTTTTGTTAAGAGATACGCCTGCCGGAGTGAATTCGGCGTATCGAACTGAAAATTTACCGTTGGCACAATTGACTCCGGACGAGGTGAAAGCAGGTCAGCGAGCTTATCTTAAGTCCGAAAATGGTCAAGTTTCGCTACACATTCCTGAAGATTTCCGGATCGAATACGTGCATAACGTGACCGAGAATGTGACTGATCCTCAAACCGGACGGACGGAAACGGTTGTCGTGCGCCAAGAGCCGAATTTCTGGGCACCGTTCGCAGGCGCATTAGCAGGACAAGCGATCGGAAGTCTGCTTTTCCGTCCTCAGTACTATGTGCCCCCCGTTTATCGACCGGGTGTACCGCTGACTGGATTCGGTGGTTATGGTTCTTCTTACGGTCAAGCTGTTTCACGCTATCAACAGCGTTATCAAGCGCCGCCCGTTGTGGAACGGAACCGTCAAGTTTTCCGCTCAACAGGCAGACTGGGATCGCCGAATACGAGAGTGAGCCGTCCTCGGATTACGAACGATCGACCCACCGGATCGGGTTATGGAACCAGCACATTACGTCGATCGAATCGTTCAACTCCAAGCCGTTTGAATCGTCCAGGTGGCTTTGGTAGCGGAACGCGATCGGTACGTCCTCCCTCTTCATTCGGAAGCGGTAGAAGACGTTAAGCCTCGATAGAACATTAAAATCCTGTGGTGAGTTAACTTGCCGCAGGGTTTTTTATGGGTGTGTCAAAATAAGGGTCTAGTTTGCAATGAGAGAAGCGTGTGATTGAGGTAGAAGTCCATCAACAGCTACGAGCCTTTCTCAGAGAGCAGGGTGAATTATATTGGTCGCACCATTTAACGATGGCGCGGTTGGTTGCGCGTGCGCTTCGGATCGGTCGGAGTGCGCTAATCCAAACAGGCGCTCCTTCGGATCTTCAGGGACGCTATCGATTGAGCTATCTCGTGCCGATTTTGATGTGGCATGAGCCAGTTGTTTTAGTCGTTCCCGAAATGATCCAACAGCGGATCTTAAGAGTTGAAATACCTCGCTTGCGTCAGTGGATCAATCACCCCAAACCGATTCAAGTTGGCGATCGCTGGATTTCTCCCGATTACAAAGGCATTCTGATCACGACTCCACAAGCTTGGTTAAGCGATCGACTCAATCCCGAAGGCAGATTTCCCACAGGAATCCCAACAATTATCGATGGTGTAGATGATCTCGAAGCTTGGACACGGGAGCAATTAACACTCAATCTCGATTCGGCAAACTGGGAATCATTGATGTTGGCGTGTCCGGGTCAAGTTGATTTAATTCGTGATACTCGAATTCAACTAATTCGCGCTGTGTTTCAGCATCCCGCTAACCCTTATGAGTGTTACTTATTCGAGCGATCTGAACGCGATATTTTAACGGAATTACAACAGAGATTAACCGAATCTCTACCCTCAAATTGGGCGAAATTCTTTGAGCAATTTAATCAGAACGATCGCTTAACCTGGGTGACGGTCTCACGTCAAGCCGGACAATTTTCTCTACATTGCGCTCCGGTTGAAGTGGCTTCTTCGCTGGCTCCAATTTGGTCTCAACAGCCAACCGTCTTAATTGGCGGCGCACTCGATCTAGATTCAGATGCAACCATTTATCGATCGACGATCGGACTAGAACAAGATTTAACCTGTTTGAAATTTGCGCTCGATC
Organism: Pseudanabaenaceae cyanobacterium LEGE 13415; assembly: GCA_015206935.1. Taxonomy (GTDB): domain Bacteria; phylum Cyanobacteriota; class Cyanobacteriia; order Leptolyngbyales; family Leptolyngbyaceae; genus Leptolyngbya. Next base: position 5,019 of record JADEXW010000360.1, read on the forward strand.
GACAAGAAGATCAAATTCAGCTTTATCAGCCTGAAGGAATTCCGCTCCCGAATACGCCGCAATTCCAGCCTGCCTTATTACGAGAACTACGATCGCTTCTCAGTATTTCAACTCAAAGATTTTCGGTCATTCTTGTGGGTGATACGCCGCTGAAATCTCAGGTGGGATCAATTCTGGCAGCGGAATTTGGGTCTAGAGTTCAAGTTGAGCGAACTTGTTTGGAAGAAAACGGAATTCTCGTTACAGGCTGGGAATTTTGGCGGGAACATCAGAGTGTTTTACCTGCACCACAAGTCTTAGCGATCGCAACTTTGCCGATCCCTTCCCTCGAACATCCTCTAGTCGCAGGTCGCGTTGCTCACTATAAACAGCATCGTCAAGACTGGTTTCGGTTATATTTACTACCCGAAGCATTAAGTGAACTCCAACGCGCCGTCTCTCCAGTGCGAGAAAGTCAGGGAATTGTAGCGCTTTTAGACAGTCGAGTTTTACATCGGAGTTATGGTAGCCAAGTGTTAACCGCACTGAGTCCATTTGCTCGAATTAATTATTTAGATGAGACGCTGTTTAGCAATGTAGGCGACGAATCAAACGCGATATGATCGACACGAGACCTTCAGGAATAAGAAAACTATGGGAGAAGCAAAACGTCGTCAAGAATCGTTGGGTGAAAGTTACGGCAAGGAAC
>JADEXW010000361.1 GCA_015206935.1 Pseudanabaenaceae cyanobacterium LEGE 13415
GATTTTAAAGAGCATGGAAACGACGCTTATAGCTGCTGTCTCAGCTTCTCTAGGGGTTATTGGCAAATCCCTTGTAGACTCTTTTTTCAAAAGAAGAGAAACAAATTATGAAATCTCTAAGAGGTACTCTCGACCTATTCTTCTGGCTGCATCAGAATTACAGGCTAGGCTCTGGGAAATAACTCAACGCCAAGCCCCTTCTTCAAACCCACTTTTCCTTCAGGCGAATGACAGTGAACCATATTCCTCAACATATTCGATGACGCGAAAGCACTTTTTAGTGAGTACCGTTTATCTGTTTGGCAAATATTTCGCATACATCGAGATTCTTAAAAAGAAAGCTCAGTTTCTTGAATTGAGGAAAATCAACAATTCAAGAAGTTTCTCTGTATTAATCAAAGCGGTTGAACGGACTCTAGCTGAGACGGAGTTGAGGAAGAAATCTAAGATTCGGTCAGATAGACAGTTATTCAAACTCCAGCAAGCTTACATCGGTGAGAAGCTAATGATAGAGAATGGCGGAGAAATGCTTTGCATGAGTTTCGCTGAGTTTTACGATCAGTTCGATTCAGTGTTTTCAAAACTACAAGATTTTGAGGATCTCATAGAAATTCTGACTAGAGCAGTTTCTAAAGAGCAGGAAGACTTCTGCTTAACACGATGTTGCCTGCTTGGAAACGCGCTTGTTGATTTGATCAATTTTCTTGATCCCAGTAATCAATACGTTTCAAAGATGGATCGTGAAAAAGTCACAGTGCCAGGATTAGAAGCTTATATGCAGTAAATTGATCGGTGTGTTAGTTTCAGCCGCCCAACGATCCGCTTGCACACAGATCGTATCAAGTTGGCGAAATTGCCGCTTCAGGAATTAAGATTTCACCGAATTGTTGCCGCAAGAGTATCAGTTGATTCACGATCGCCAAATTGAGAATCGGGGACGTATTACTCACGACGAGCATAGTGCAAATCATCTTCTAACTCTGCAAAACCATAATGTCGCGACACTCCGCGAGTCGAGAGTAACTGTCCGAATTCATACTTATCCATTTCTGCCAGTTCTCGTGCTTTGCCAAAAGAGAGAATGTCCTGTGTGTAAAGCGCGATCGCTAATTCACGACGCAATTCCTGTTCGATCCGCTGCTCAGGTAAACGAATCGCTTGCACAACCGAATCAGGAATCGAAATTTGTACGTCCATTTTTGCTTGAGGTCAACTCAATCAGATGTATTGACATGATACACGCTCAAAGATCGAATGCTCATTGCACTTAATTGAGGCAAGGGAAATCAGACCGTCCAATCCGCAGTAGGATTAGAAATGCAAAAAGACTCATCGTGTTTGTGACTATGCCGAATGCTTCTGTAATTGGGTTGGGGAAATCTGGCAACGCTGCCGCCCGACTTCTCAAACGCCAAGGATGGCAAGTGACAATTAGCGATCGCGGTTTTTCCCCAAGTCTCGAAGCGCAACAACACGAACTTTTAGAAGAAGGGATCAATGTTCGACTCGGTGATCTGTTTGATCCGGAGTCGGTTCAACCGGATTTAATTGTGGTGAGTCCGGGTGTGCCTTGGGATGTCACAAGTTTAGTGAAAGCCCGATCGCTGAAAATTGACACGATCGGGGAAATGGAACTGGCTTGGAGAGCCTTGAATGATGTGCCTTGGGTGGCGATCACTGGAACGAATGGCAAGACGACGACAACGGCTCTAACTGCGGCAATATTTCAGAAAGCAGGACTTCATGCACCTGCATTTGGCAACATTGGATATGCAGCTTGTGAAGTGGCATTGTTGGATCAAAAGATTGATTGGGCGATCGCTGAAATTAGTAGCTATCAGATCGAATCATCTTCATCGATCACGCCTGAAATTGCGGTTTGGACAACGTTTACACCGGATCATTTGAGTCGCCACAAAACGCTAGAAAACTATTTCAACCTCAAAGCAAGCTTGTTGAATCAATCTAAGCATCAGATTTTTAATGGGGATGATCCGTATCTCCGAAACATTGGATTGCAGCACAGCTATCCGATTCAAGACAATGCTTGCTGGACAAGTGTAAAAGGCAAATCTGAGCTAGTTGGAAAGCCAGAATTTGGAGCATACATTGAGGATGAATGGGCGATCGTACAAGGTGAAAAAATTGTGCAAGCCGATGCGCTGAAGATGCCTGGATCGCATAACTTGCAGAATCTATTAATGGCGGTTGCAGCGGCGCGATTGGCGGGAATTGAAAAAGAAGCGATCGCACAAGCGGTCTCAGAATTTCCGGGTGTTCCTCATCGCTTGGAGCAGATTCGCACTTGGCAGGGAATTGATTTTATCAATGACAGTAAAGCCACGAACTATGATGCAGCGGAAGTTGGACTGGTGGCGGTGAAAGCTCCGGTGATTTTGATTGCGGGTGGAGAACCGAAAATTGGAGAGGATCAAGCTTGGCTTAACGTGATCCAAGAGAAAGCGGCGTTTGTGTTGTTGATTGGTGAAGCGGCTTCAACGTTTGCGAAACGGCTCGACGAGATTGGTTACTCGAACTATGAGGAGGTTGGCACAATGGAACGGGCAGTGATGCGATCGACTGAACTCGCAAAACAATATTCCGCCCAAGTCGTTTTACTGTCTCCTGCCTGTGCGAGTTTCGATCAGTATCAAAACTTCGAGCAGCGGGGCGATCATTTCCGCCAACTTTGTCTAGAGACGTTGCAGGATTAAGCCGATTTTCGTGGCGAAATGTTAGCTTAGAAAAGATATAGATGACAAAACTCCGATGAACAAAGTTGTGGTCGGACTCTCTGGAGGAGTCGATAGTTCAGTAGCGGCTGCTACGTTGCATGATCAAGGCTATGAAGTGGTTGGCTTGACCCTTTGGTTGATGAAAGGAAAGGGTCAATGTTGCTCTGAAGGCATGGTCGATGCAGCGAAACTTTGTGAGGAGTTGGGCATTCCGCATCACATTGTCGATAGCCGCGATGTGTTTCAGGAAAATATTGTCGATTACTTGGTGACGGGTTATGGCGAAGGGATTACGCCGTTGCCTTGTTCGCAGTGCAATAAAGCAGTGAAGTTTACTCCGATGCTGACGTATGCGCGGGAAACGTTGGGGATTGAGAAAATCGCGACGGGTCACTATGCGCGGATTCGGTTTGAGAATGGACGGTATCAATTATTGAGAGCGATCGATCGATCAAAAGATCAGTCGTATTTCTTGTATGACCTCGATCAAGAAGTGCTTTCGCAAGTCGTTTTCCCACTCGGTGAAAAGCACAAAACTGAAACGCGCCAGATTGCAGCCGCATTCGGTCTTCACACCGCAGACAAGCCCGAAAGTCAGGATCTCTGCTTGGTGGAAGCGAATGGATCAATGCAGGCGTTTTTGGATAAGTACATCACGCCGCATAAAGGGGAAATTGTCGATCGATCTGGGAAAGTTCTCGGTCAGCATGAAGGCGTGCATCATTACACGATCGGGCAGCGTAAAGGATTGGGGATTGCTCACTCTGAGCCGCTGTATGTGATCGGTTTAGATGCGGGACGCAATCGAGTGATTGTAGGCGAACGATCAGAAGCGCAGAACCTTGAATGTACTGTCACGCGAATGAATTGGGTGTCGATCGCGTCGCCTTCCGCACCGATTAAAGCGGATGTGCAAATTCGATATCGATCGCCTGCGACCCCGGCAACGGTGATTCCTTTGGAAGACGATCGAGTGCGGATTGTGTTTGATGAACCGCAGTTTAGTATCACACCGGGTCAGGCGGCGGTTTGGTATGACGGTGAAGTGTTACTTGGGGGCGGAATTATTGAGCGGGGGTGATGCAATTGCACCAAAGGGTACATCTCGAATCGAGAAGTTTTGCCAGCCTCGCCCATCAAAGTGCCACCATTCGGTCGAGAGTGGGATAAATCCTGCTCTCACCATTGCATCTTCTAACAATTGACGATTCTTTAGAACTTGAGCGGGTAAGTTGGTATAACTGCGATTGGCTCGATCGCCAAATTCATCGAATGCGGTCGGCATCGGTAATTCTTTGCCAGATCGATCGACTAAGGTGAGATCAACGGCTGCCCCTCGATTATGCCGCGATCCATTGGCTGGATTCGCGACATAATCTGGATCTGGTTTGATTTCCCATAAGCGTTTTTGAACAGATAACGGGCGGTAACAATCGTATACTTTTAATCCTAACCCTCGTGTTTCTAAATCTGTTTGCACTTGTGATAATTGTTGTGCAACCGAGGCGCGTAAAATACACCGAGCTTGTGGGTAAAGTTTTTGTTTAACGAAGTTGTTTGTGGTTGCGTAACGGATATCGAGCGCGATGCGAGGATTAATCGATCGAATATCTACTAAGACGGTCGGATTTAATTCTGCGCGAACTGAATGAGGTAGAAGGAATGTAAGGGAAAATGAGAGTGCGAGAACGAAGAGGAATTTAAGGGTTTGCATTTGTGGTGTAGATGCGAATTGTGGAGAATTTGACTTTAACAGCGATCGTGATGTTTCCTCAAGATTGTGAGTTTGATGAATCGATCGAGTAATACCAAATCAATCTATTCATGCGACAGATCCTTCGCCCCCTAAATCCCCCAATTCTGGGGGACTTTGATTCTTGTTCCCCCAAACTTGGGGGCTAGGGGGCTTTAGCCAACCCAAACGAAGCGAAACATCTAACCCACGCCTCAATAAGTCCGTCCTTTCCATGCGCCACCTTGACCGCGCCAATGTTTAATTGCAGAATCGATCGTCATCAGCAAATAAAGAAATGCGATCGCAGGTAAACAAAACGCATACCAAACCGACACTCGATAGAATTGCACGATCGGAAAGTAAGACAGTGACATCAACAAATAAGTAAACACACTAGTCAAGCTTCCAGTTAATATTCCAAGCACAGGAAAGAGATACACAATAAACATTCCAAAGACTGCACCTGCTAATAGAAAAGGAGAATAATTTAGCTGAGTGTAAGCAGTACGAGAAACCATATTCCAGATCGTATCCAGTGAATCATAAGGACGTAGGCTAATCGTCGTCTGGGTTAATCCAAGCCAGATTCGATGTGATCCAGAAGATTTAATCGCATCCGCTAACGCACAATCATCGATCAAAGCCTGTCGAATCGCCGCTACACCTCCGATTCGGGTTAATGCTTCTCTACGAATCAAACTACATCCACCCGCAGCAGCAGCTAGCGATCGATTCGGATCATTCGCCCATCGAAACGGATACAACTTCGCAAAAAAGAACACAAACGCTGGAATGAGTAACTTCTCCCAAAAACTCACACAGCGAAGCCGTACCATGAGCGAGACTAATTCTCGATCGTCCTCAATCGCATGACTGACTAAATCCCGCACATTATCCGCATCGTGTTCAATATCCGCATCCGTCAACAGAAAATAATCAGGCTCTAACTCCATTCCCTTCTGGATACCTTGCTCCAACGCCCAGAGTTTTCCCGTCCATCCTGCGGGTAGCGGTTGCGCCGAAAGAATCCTTAGCTGCTCTGACTTTCCAAATGTTGCCGCTGTTTCTTGTGCGACTTCTGCGGTTCCATCAGTGCTGTGATCATCCACCAGAATCACATGCAGCGAACCCGAATACGACTGAGTGAACAGCGATCGTAAAGTACTCGGCAACAAATCCGCCTCATTTCGCGCTGGAATCACCACACATACAGAAGCATCCTGTTG